>JBBSBG010000059.1:0-12387 GCA_038251495.1 Cytophagales bacterium | reverse complement strand
TGATGAAACCGGTGGCAAAAGAAGATTTGGAAGAAGCATTTAACAGAATTGAAAATTTTGTAAACAGAAAAATAAAAAACTTGCTAATTATTGAAGACAACGAAAATTCCAGAAAGGCAATGCGCATACTTATTGGCAATGATGATGTAAAATGCCTTGAAGCAGAAACCGGCAAAGAGGCTTTGGCAATGTATGAGCAGAATCACATTGATTGTATTATATTAGATATTGGTTTACCTGACATGAGTGGATTTGACATTATTCATCAACTTGAGAAAATAAAAGACCATCACATTCCTCCTATTATTGTTTACACCGGTAAGGAACTTACGAAAGAAGAAAACAGTGAGCTTCAGACATATGCTGAGAGTATAATTATAAAAGGCGTAAAGTCGGAAGAAAGATTGTTAGACGAAACAGCTCTTTTTCTCCACAGAACAATTAGCAATTTGCCGAAATCAAAACAAAATATTATAAATAAACTGTACGATAAAGAAACTATATTTCATGCAAAAAAAATATTGTTGGTAGATGATGACATGCGAAATTTATTTGCATTATCAAAAATATTAAAAGAACGTGGAATGGAAATAATAAAAGCGGAAAACGGAAAAAGCGCTTTGGAAATGTTGGAAACCCATCCGGATATTAATCTGGTATTGATGGACATAATGATGCCTGAAATGGACGGTTACGAGGCAATGAAACGAATTAGATCTAATGTGAAGTTCAAAGACTTACCAGTAATTGCGATCACAGCTAAAGCCATGAAAGACGATAAACAAAAATGTATTGATGCAGGTGCCAACGATTACATTACTAAACCAATTGATGTAGAACGATTGCTATCGCTGATGCGTGTTTGGTTAAGTAAATGATTGCGAAAAATTATTTGTTAGCGGGTATTCCTTAAAACGGCCAAATAATTAGTAATGAATAACAATTTAATTACAAAATGAAAACAAATAGTCCAATTAAGATCTTGTTGGTTGATGATCTTCCAGAAAATCTGTTCGCATTAGAATTAATTTTTTCTAATAAAAATTATAAATGTGTGAAAGCAAATTCCGGAAATAAAGCATTGAAAATTCTGTTGCGGGAACAGGATTTCGCAATCATATTAATGGACGTGCAAATGCCGAAGATGGATGGTTTTGAAACAGTAGAATTAATTCGAGAAATTGAAACACTCAAACATTTGCCTATCATATTTTTAACTGCGAACATGGATAATTCTACGCATGTTTTTAAAGGATATCAGGTTGGTGCAATTGATTACATGATTAAACCGCTTATTCCAGAAATATTAATTGCAAAAGTGGCAGTTTTTGTAGAGCTGTATTTGAAAACGCATGAATTATTATTTCAAAACGATGAAAAAGAAAAACGTGCCGCTGAGGTAAGCGTTGCCAATATAGAACTTGCCTTTCAAAACGATGAAAAAGAAAAACGAGCCGCAGAGTTAGAAATTGCCAACATAGAACTTGCCTTTCAAAACGATGAAAAAGAAAAGCGAGCCGCAGAGTTAGAAATTGCCAACATAGAACTTGCCTTTCAAAACGATGAAAAAGAAAAACGTGCTGCTGAGTTAGGCGTTGCCAACAAAGAACTTGCCTTTCAAAACGATGAAAAAGAAAAACGAGCTGCTGAGTTAGGCGTTGCCAACAAAGAACTCGTCTTTCAAAACGATGAAAAAGAAAAACGAGCTGCAGAGTTAGAAATTGCCAACAAAGAACTTGCCTTTCAAAACGGTGAAAAAGAAAAGCGAGCCGCAGAGTTAGAAATTGCCAACATAGAACTTGCCTTTCAAAACGATGAAAAAGAAAAACGTGCTGCTGAGTTAGGCGTTGCCAACAAAGAACTTGTCTTTCAAAACGATGAAAAAGAAAAACGTGCTGCTGAGTTAGGCGTTGCCAATATAGAACTTGCCTTTCAAAACGATGAAAAAGAAAAACTGGCAGAAGAGTTAAGAATTGCTAATAAAGAACTGCTTTCATTTACGTATATATCAAGCCACGATATGCAGGAGCCGTTGCGAAAAATTCAATCGTTCATCTCGATCATTCTTAGAGAGGAAAACGAAACCCTGTCTGACAAAGGCAAGAATTATTTCCAACGGATTCAATCATCGGCCGAAAGAATGCAGAAACTAATTATCGATCTGCTTGCTTACTCTCGCATCAACGAAACGGATCGTAAATTTGAAAAAACAGAACTCAGTATAATCATTGATGATGTAAAAGCTGAATTAAAAGACGCCATTGAAGATAAAAACGCCACCATCGAGGCTGTTGAATTCTGCTCTGCCAACATCATTCCTTTTCAGTTTCGCCAACTCATATACAACCTCATAAGCAATGCACTTAAGTTTTCTCGGGCCGACATACCTTCGCTGATAACAATAAGGAGTATAATTGTAAAGGGCAGTGAATTAAATGTAGAAAAACTCTCACCTGAAAAAAATTATTGCCATATCACCGTTAAAGACAATGGTATCGGCTTCGAACCCCATTTCAGCGAACTCATTTTTGGAGTGTTCCAAAAACTTCATAGCAAAGACGTATATATGGGTACTGGAATCGGACTTGCCATCGTAAAAAAAATAGTAGAGAATCACAACGGTATCGTCACCGCGACAGGCGAGTTGAATAAAGGAGCAACATTTGATATTTATATTCCTGCTAATTAAATAAAGGACACATTATTCAGGCAGAAAACGTAGAGTATGAAATTATAGGTACTCTAAAAAAGACGGATTTAAAAAGTTGATAGAGTGCACATCTTCAACAACGGTAGCTCCTGCACTACACGACCATTTTTTAAAGGACTTCGGGAGTTTTTAAAATTGCATTGTTTAAAGGACTTTAGTTTGCGCAGACAAAAGAAAACAGCCAGTGCATTTGGTAGCACATTTGCATTTTTCCAACACACAAGGCCAAACAAAAAATGCAAAAGAGCTACCAAGCAAACGCACCAAAACCGACCTTTATAGACTGACGTACTATAATTGAATAATACAAAGGGCAGCCACTAACAGCGGGCTTGCGAAAATTGCGGGTTCAGTGGTATATTACTGTTTCTGCATTCTATTATCTTGTAGTAGCTTGACGGTTTAGTGCATTTTAATCCGCAACTTCGCAAGCCCGTAAGCCGCTAGTGGCACTTTAAGCCCCCTCCCCCAGCGAAATATTTCTTTTAGAAGAAATAATCGCTTCGCAAAATATTTTTCTAAACTTTTTTTAGCTCTCTCCTATACGGGATGAGGCTTCTTTTTTTCGTATAAACGGAATAAATTATTTTTTATAAATCGCAAATAAAATTTCTAGATAATTTCAATAAATCTATCGATAGCTGAAAATAAGCAAAGAGTAACACTAGAATTTTTCTTGCATGTTTACATCGAAATTCGATCGGGTTTGAACGATTTATGAATTCGATAAAACAGCTTCAATAATTAGTACCCTTTACACTTCAAAAAATTGCTTAACCATAATAAATCTCCAGCCTATCTCGCGGTTGTCTAAAGTCAGAATAGCATCTCTTAGCCCAACACATTGCTAGCATTACACTGCGAACAAAGCCAAAATCAAAGCTAGCCTTCAATTAAATATCCAAATCATAAACTTCTCTTCCTCCAATAATCTTTCTACATTCGTACGTGACCACCTCAATTAAATTGATTCTTAGTTTAGCAATCTTAACCTCATGTATGGAATCATCAGTTCATTATGAATATTCGGATAGTAGCGCAAACCGCTATATAATTACGAAAGACTCCATCCAATACATTCCGGTTAAACCGGAAGAAAGCTCAACAGGCTTTTATAGCGGTGGCGAACCTGGGCGTGAAAAAATTAATCATGAACAATTTAATGATGTTCAAAAGTTATTTGAAGCCGCAATGAACAAATCCGAAATCCAAATGGACGGTCGCATGAAAACAAGTGGTTTGATCGTGAAAATTATGCCTGAAGAAACCAAAAGAGCCATTTTGAAGCCAGGTGTTCCAGAAATTGCCGCCATCGAATCCGCACTTAAAGACTTGCTCAAAAGGTAAGTTGCTGAATTCTAAAATATTGCAGCTAATCATCAAATTTGTCTAAAAAAATCATAACTATTTTACTAATTTAAAAGTCCTAAAAGAAGCACTATGGACTCACCTAACAATTCAGACAACTCAAAGCAATTGCCCTACAAATACCGCGACATCAAGGTACACTCTTCAGATGAGTGGATGGCAGATGCCTCTAAAAAGTATCGCAAGGTTTACGATCGGTATGAAACCACCTACATGCGGGTTGAGTTTTCTTTTTTCAATAAACTGTTTGATGAGAAGGATTGGGAAGGATCTTTTCGTATAAAATGTTTCTTCATTCAAGGCAGCCAAAAAAATGAACTTTGCAATCTGGAGCAGAAGCGAACTGTTTTGAAAGATGAAAATATTGTTTACATACGCCAGGCTTGGGGCAATGCCACGCTTGGGGCTTTTTGGTTGCGTGGTGATTATGTGTGGGAAGGTTACATTGATGAAGTAAAAGTAGGCGAATCCAAATTTTATATTGAAGATGTTGGGCCAACCAAAGAAGGCGAGAATCTATATTTTGATATTGAGTCGATCAATTTATTTGAAGGCGATTCAAAAGCTTCATCCGCTCCCGAAAAAAAATATGGAACGCAATTCAGTCTTCGCGAAACCCGGTTTGTTTGGTGCGAGTTTAAATTCAAGAATAAACATCCTAAAGATTACTTTGCTGAAATATTTTTCAACTTCTATAACGATGCGGGTCAACTAAAAGGGAGTCATGCATACTTACCTTACGTAACTGCAAACTCAGCCGGCCAGGTGCAAACGATCTTTCCGGGTTGGGGTGGCGACACGCCAGGGCGATGGAGCAATGACTCGTATACATTGGAAATTGTTTTTATGGATAATCTGTTGGCAACAATTCCATTCCGCATCGGTGAAGCCTTTGTGGAAGGCAATGCGTCCGTGCTTACCGGTGCAGGTCAAACAGTAAAGCAAACAACTCAATCAGGTGCGGCTAATAATAACTTAGACAATTTACTTTACGAAAGTCTGGCCGAGTTAAATTCCTTAACCGGATTGACAGGCATTAAAAATGAAGTGAATGAAATGGTGCAACTGGTAAGATTCTATCAGGAAAGCGGCAAAGACGTGCTGAGCAAATTTTCATTGCATACCGTATTTACAGGAAACCCAGGAACCGGAAAAACAACTGTGGCTCGCATTCTGTCAAAAATTTATAAAGGCTTAGGTATTCTTGAAAAAGCACATTTGGTAGAAGTTGATCGCGAAGGGTTGGTGGCGGGCTTTGTAGGACAGACTGCCATGAAAACCGGAGAAAAAGTTACTGAAGCCATGGGTGGAATTTTATTTATTGATGAAGCTTATTCCTTGGCAAATCAAAAAGGCTCGCAACACGATTTTGGTGCAGAAGCTATTCAGGTCATCCTAAAACGTATGGAAGATTTAAGAGGCAAGTTTGGAGTAATTGTGGCAGGCTATACGGACAACATGCAGGAATTTATTTCATCTAACCCAGGTTTAAGATCGCGATTCGATAAGTACTTTGAGTTCCCCGATTATACAGCCGAAGAAATGTATACCATTGCTATGGGACTATTCAAAAAAGAAGAAGCACAACCAGATCCTGCAGCACAAGAACATATAAAAAATTATTTTACCTTCTTGCATTCAAATCGCGACAAGTATTTTGGCAATGCCCGCACTGTGCGCCAAGTGGTAGGTGAATCGGTAAAGAATCAACACTTGCGCCTGGCTGCTATGAAAAAAGAAGATCGTACTCCTGAATTAATGGGGTCTGTAATTTTTGATGATGTGAAAGAGTTTGAAATTAAACAGCTAAAAAGTGAACGACCACGACTGGGTTTTCATCAAGGTGGTGAAGCATTGTAAAGAAAATACAACAACTTAAATCTAATCTCGTGCTCAAACTTTTTCGTGCTTCGCTCCTGTTGGTTCAGGTAGTACTTGTAGTAAGTTGCTCAAACCAAAAGAAAGACGAGTTTGTAGATCTGGAAACGCTTACAAAAGATGCAGCCTTCAGAACTACCATCAACACTGGAAATTTTGTAAAGCTAAGCGCAGGTTATACGTATTATGAATTTGAAAATACAAATGCTGATACAATACTGGTAATGGTGCATGGCTTTTCTGTTCCCTCCTACATTTGGGATTCGACTTATTATGCCGCGCTAAACCGAGGCTATGCAGCTTTACGTTACGATGTATATGGCCGCGGCTATTCCGATAATCCAGATGCAGTTTATGATGTAGCATTTTATACTTCGCAGTTGAAAGAACTGCTGGATGCTTTGAAGATTAATCGAAAGATAAATTTAATAGGTCTTTCTTATGGCGGGCGAACCATTAGTGCATTTGCTTTTCAATATCCCGAACGAATTCAAAATTTAATTTATGTAGATCCTTCCGGATTTGAAACTATTGCCCCTGATGGCGAATATCCGGTTATGGTATCGGAAGATGAAGTGGCTGAGTTTAAGGAAAGCGAAAGTTATAAATCTATGGCAAAAGGTCAGTTGAGCGATTTTTTTGATGCAGCTCCTTTCGCAGGTTGGGATAAGAAATATGAATCCATGATGAAGTTCAAAGGGTTTGTAAGAGCATTAATCTCAACACGAAAAAATAGTGCTTCCCTTGAAAACGAGCAGAAGCAAATTGCTTTATCAGGATTGCCTGTGTATTGTTTTTGGGGCGAGCATGATACGGTAGTTAAGTTAGAGGATGTAAAAGCTAATCTAAATGAGCGCCTACCAAACGCAAAACTATTTGTAATTCCAAAGGCAGGTCACTTACCGAACATGGAACAAACGAAATTATTTAATTCAATCTTGTTTGATCAGATTATTGCTATCGGGAGTTTAAATAAATAAAATCATGTGCTAACTCTTTGAAAATATTTTTGCGCTCAAACTCCCACCTATTTGGACTTCGAATCTTGGGTGCCAGCAACACTTATATATAAACTGTTGTGAACTTTCTTTTTTAGAACACTCCGTAGGTTGTACCTTAAATTTTTATGTAATGTATACGACAACCTTATTAGCTTAGTAAAATTGATCTGCCCCATTTTAATCAACCTTATTACCTTATCTATTTATGGCTTATCAAATAAGCTAATAAGGTTGCTTACAAGAACTGCCTGATTTTACCAAACTAATAAGAGTTGTATGCAAGAAATTATACTTGATGATTTATTTCATTGTGATTCATTCACCACTAATTGGATTATGTAAACTTTGATAGGCATCAAAGAGGATGAAATTTGAAATATGCTCATTCTGTAAATCTGTGGCTTTAAAAATATTAATGTTAACGATCCGTTAAAATATTGAAGACTCAGTTTTTGTAGTGAACTTTTCAAGCACGCGCATTCCTTTATAGGAATTTCCTTTTTCGTTGAGTCTCGGGCTCCATACCGCAATCGCATAACGATCGGGATGAATGGCGATGATACCACCGCCTACTCCACTCTTACCTGGCAACCCAACTTTGAAAGCAAACTCACCCGACTCATCATAAAATCCACATGTCTGCATCAGCGCATTCAATCTTTTGTTTTGGCTGTTAGTTAGGAGTTGAATTCCGCTTTTTGATTTTCCATCGCTTGCTAAAAATAAAAATGTATCAGATAGTTCTTTACAGTTCATTTCAATAGAGCAGAGATCAAAATAGAAATCCAACACATCGGCTGGTTTGTTAACAATATTGCCAAACGACTTAATGAAATTACACAGTGCCACATTCCGGTAGCCAACCGATTTTTCTGAAGCCGCAATCTTTTCAGAATAATTTATGTTGCGATTGTTTGTGAGGCTTCGAACAAAGGCCAGAAAATCTTTTTTTGGATTTTTTAAATGAGTTACCAGAATATCGGCTACTACCATCGCACCCGCATTGATAAATGGATTTCGGGGAATTCCCTTATCTGCCTCCAATTGAACCAAGGAGTTAAATGCTGTCCCCGATGGTTCTACTCCTACCCGCTCCCAGATTTTCTGCTTCATTATTTTATAAGCGAGTGTGAGCGAAAGAACCTTTGAGATGCTTTGAATTGAAAATCTATCTAAATAGTTACCAATGCCATATTGATAGTTATCGATGCTTGAGATATGTATTCCAAATTTATTAGGATTTATCCGAGCGAGTTCAGGAATGTAAGAAGCAAGTTTCCCTTTATCTTCTATATCCTTTACACCGTTGTAAACTTCCTTAATTATGCTTTTATATTCCATTCGATAGATTGAAAATTGGTTGAGTTAATTAGGGTTTAGAAGGACTGAAGAATGGCGTATTCATCAAACAATTAGGCTTTAAATTAATGAGCTTATTTTGTAAATCAACAATCAAATTAAGGGCATCTCTAAAAACCCTTGCTTTCATTACCTCAACCCCTGCCCCTTCTCCAGAAGAGAAGGGTAAGCGGAGTTTTTAGAGATGCCCTTAAATCTTTTAAATAAATCCCCGCCTAAAATAATCATCTTTTGCACGCGAATGGGTCTCCTAAAAAATTCCATTGGCATTTTTTTGAATGAGATTTCTACAATTTTAAACACGGGAAGTTTTGATTTAGTGGCCTTAAGGCCATTTACAAACATTTTCCTGACCAGCTTTTGTTTAAATGAGTTGAGTAATGTACATCACCTGACATCAAATTTGTGTACTATTTAATAATTTGGACAAACTTTTACCAAAACAAATTAAGCATGTCTGACCCCATTCACCTTATCAATGGCTATCCTTTTACTCCCTACACCCGCGAAACTTACGCGCCTGATGAAATGATCAGCCGCAGTGCAGCGTTTTATGATTGGATGAATAAACGCAGGACGGTACGTGATTTTTCTGATCAACCAATTCCCATTGAAGTAATTGAAAATATTATCAAGACTGCATCTTCAGCCCCATCTGGCGCCCACAAACAACCGTGGACGTTCTGTGTAGTGTCAACTCCTGAATTAAAATCTAAAATCAGAGTGGCATCTGAGAAAGAAGAGAAAGAAAGTTATGGTAACCGAATGAGTGACGAGTGGCTTAACGATCTTAAACATTTACAAACTGATTGGCAAAAACCATTTCTTGAAGTTGCCCCCTACCTGATTATCGTTTTTAAAAAAGCATATGATTTTTTACCTGACGGATCGAAGCGAACGAACTATTATGTGAATGAATCAGTAGGTCTTGCGTGTGGATTTCTTTTAGCAGCCATTCACCATGCGGGGTTGGTTGCGCTTACGCATACGCCAAGTCCCATGAATTTTCTTACTTCGTTATTAAACCGCCCTGAAAACGAAAGGCCCTTCTTATTAATTCCTGTTGGATACCCGCACACTGAAACGTATGTTCCTAAACTGGAGCGGAAGGAAATTGAAGATATTATGGTAAAGTATTGAGGAATCTTGAGTCCTTAGTCTTGAGTAGATAGTAATGAGATGTTCAATATCAGACGCTGGATTCCAGTTGCTAGATTCTAACTTCGAGCATCCAGCATCGGTTTTTCAGTTCCTGACAAACTGATTTTCCCGATAAGGGCTTAATTTTATGTACGTGAGTTTGTAGGTTATTTCAGATTGCCCTTTCATTTCGGTGCGGATCCCTTCAAGCAATTCGCGGGTGCGGTCGTAGGTGAATGTATAGGTTATTCTTTCGTCACGCGACTCAAAGTGTGTGTAAACTAAAATATTAGCTTCCGTCATTCCGGTAAACTCACCGCGTATTGAATATGACGGTTGTTTTTCCTTATCAAGTGAAATTTGGATGTACTCGCGATCCGAACCAGCCCTTTCTTTCAAAATAGCAACTTTAGAATAGTTCTCCTTTCGAACTAAAACGCGCTCGCGATCTTCAGAACTCAAAAGCTTTTTCCCTTTTTTTATAACAATTGCAGATACTGAATAAACGCCTTCAATGCTTTCGCCATTGGTTGCCTCCTTACTCATGTATCGCTGAATCAATTCATGAAAATCAACCTGCTCAAATGGAGCTGTTTTGTGTACTTGTGACATTTGCACCAATCGATTCATGGAACAAGAACTCAACAGAATAAAACTCAAAAAAAAGGCTACTGTTTTCATATCATCCTCAATTTACTAGTTCACGATCCTCTATAGATTAAAAAACTATATCTTCATAAACCCCAGCTTTATAGGTTCGGCAGGATAACCTCCCTTTAAGAGCCGTTGGCTTAAATAATGATTTTCCCATAAGCATCCGTACACACTCCTGAATTCCCTCCGTAATACTTGGATGCGGGTGCACACATTCTGCGAGTTCGTCTATACCCTTATCCATTGAAATAAGCACGGCAACAGCCTGTATGGCGCTGCTTGCATGGTTGCCTACCACCTTCATCCCTAAAATCTTCATTTGGTCATCGCAAGTAACCAACAATTTAATAAATCCCTGGGTATTACGTTTGGCAATAGCCCTGGAAATTGTGCTGTACTCTAACGTAACTACTTTATAATCAATCCCATTCTCTTTTGCCTGAGTCTCATTCATGCCAACGCCAGCCACTTCGGGACTTAAAAACATAATCGTGCTAATATTTTCGTAAACCAATTTACGATCCGGTTTACTGAATATTTTCTCAACGGCATAGCGTCCTTCAAGCTCGCCTACATTAACTAACGAGATATCGGCCGTAAGGTCACCCACCGCATAAATATTTCCCACGTTGGTTTGGGTATCATCATTATGAATACCCCGCTTGGTCATTTCAATCCCTACTTTTTCACTCCAAAGATTTTCGATATTCGCAACTCGACCCACAGAGACAAGTGCCTTTTCGACATTAAATGTTCCTTTGCTGCCATCCGTATATTCCAATTCATACTCAACACGACCATTCACAATTTTCATGCTGATCAACTTAGAGTTGCGATGGATCAACACACCGTTGTTTTCCATGTTGCGCTCTACAATCTTCACCACATCTTCATCTTCGAAAGGAAGAATGCGGTCGCCTTTGTCTATCAAATGAACTTTGGTACGCCCAAACCCGCTAAAGATGGTTGCATACTCGCAACCAATAACCCCCGCTCCTACTATTACCATACTCTCAGGAAAATCATCAAGATCTTCAATGCCTTCGCTGGTAAGTACAATTTTTTCATCGATTGGTAGTTCAGGTAAAATACGTGGTCTGCTACCGGTAGCTAAAATTATATTGTCAGTAGAAACAACTTCACTTATACCGTCAAGGAAAATTTCTATTTGGTTTGGTGTTAATAACTTAGCTATTCCTAATTTATAAGTCAGTAGGTTAGCATACGAAGACGAGTTTAGGTGTTGCATGTGTTCTTCAAGCAAACTCTTTCGTTCAAGTACTGCCTTCCTAACTTCAAGTTGAATTTGTTTAAAACTGATAGAAGGCTCTTTAATGTTGTAGCGTTTCAAACTTTTGCGAAAGGCTGATGCTTCGCGCGAAAGTTCCCACCAGGTTTTTGATGACAAGGCTCCGTTGGTAACGCCAGCGCCTCCTATCTGATTCTTTTCAATTAATAAAGTCTTCTTTTTAAAATCAATTGCGCGCATGGCCGCTGCATAGCCCGAAGGGCCCGCCCCAATAATGACCAGATCAAATTTTTCCATAAACAATTAAAGCCTAAAACAGTTTGACAAGTTACAATTTACAGGTTAGGATTCAAGGTTAAATAACTGTGGAATCCGTTAAATTTAGGTCTTTAAAAAGAACTATGCTCGAACAACTTATAGAATGGGACAAGAAACTGTTGATTTCTCTGAACAGTTTCCATACATCATGGCTCGATCCGGTAATGATAGTGATTACCAAAACCTTTTTTTGGATTCCGTTATACGTCTTCCTGATTTACTTAATGTTCCGAAACTTTAAGAAAGAGACATGGTTCATCTTCATTGGTGTAGCACTAACCATAATTTTGGCTGATCAGATTACTTCCACCTTAATGAAGCCATTTTTTGCCCGCTTAAGGCCTTCTCAAGACCCCACAATGGCAGGCCTGCTGCATTATGTAGATGGATATAAAGGTGGCTTATATGGCTTTGCATCGGGTCATGCAGCTAACACGTTTGGGGTGGCTTTGTTTGTTTGGCTTACCTTAAGGCCTATCTATAAATGGATTGGTTGGATTTTTTTATGGGCGGCTTTAATGGCTTATACCCGAATCTATCTCGGGGTGCATTTTCCCGGTGATATTCTCGTTGGCGCAACTATTGGATTGGGGTGCGGCTGGATCGGATATCAATTTTCGTCCTATTTAAGAAGGAGGTACAAATTAAATCAGGATCAGAAAGCCTGATCCTGATTTATCAGCCTATTTCTTGCCAAAGAATTTTCCAGC
>JBBSBG010000058.1:0-12448 GCA_038251495.1 Cytophagales bacterium | reverse complement strand
TGCATGAGGTATTGATCTAATTTGTATTTATCCAACTGAGAAAATTCCTGTTTGGGTTTAGCTACAATCAAAAGATCATATCCAGTTATTTGTGACTTGCGCGCAAGCGAAACTTTAAATACATCATATTGATCGAGCAATGAGTTATTAAAACTTGCAAACTCAAGACTATCCAGTTCACCATGGCCGGTAACAAGCCCTACCCGCTTTCGATTTGTGTTTGTTAACTTGTGAATCGCATTCGCCAATTCATATTCAACTTCCTCCACAGATTGATTAATACTTTGTGCGCGATTTCCTTTTAACAACATCACGCCAGTTTCAAATCCTTCATACGAAATCAACGCACCAGGAAATACAAATTTTTCCTTGCGCTGCCCATCGCGCGTTTCAATTACATTGCGCGGACTGATACCTTTTGAGTTTAACTCGGCAATAAATTCATTTCTCGCCTTCTCATTAAGCGCTTGTAGCGGATTTGTAAAAGTATATTGAACGCGATTATTTGAATGAATGCGAAACTCTTCCAGCGTTTCACGCACTGTTTTTTGAAATCTTTTAAACTCAGGATTGAGGTCTTCCCCTTCCAAAAATACTTCTACAAAAACTGCATCGTCAAGATTTTTTAAAATCTCTTTGGTTTGAGATTGAATGGTGTATCTTTTCTCTTCGGTGAGGTCAATTCTAAAAAAATAGAAAGACGCCAACAGATTCAACAACACTATCAATGCAAGGCCGTTGGCAAGTAGCAATAAGTCACCGGTTCTTCTACTTTTCATCCACTTCACCATTGCCTGCTGCTTATAACCAACTTGGTTGTTAGTAAAATGAAGCCTGTCACGCTTAGAAAATAAATTACATCGCGACTATCAACAAGACCTTTGCTTAGCGATTCGTAGTGATAAATGATTCCCAACTGCTTAATGGAAAGCGCAGCGTTTCCACCAAATGAGGACAACGAATCAAATCCTATATAAATTAGGAAGCATAAAAAAGCTGCCAGAATAAAGGAAACAATTTGGTTGGACGTGAGTGAGGATGCAAACAACCCAAACGCACTGAAAATCATGGCAAGTAGTGCCAACCCAATATAAGATCCCATCACACCCGCAGAATCAACATTACCAACAGGGTTTCCTAATTTATAAACTGAGAAATAATAAATAACAGTTGGCACAAGTGCGAGGAAAACTAACGCCCAGGTTGCAAGAAATTTTCCAAGTACCACACTCCAATCACTTAAAGGTTTTGTTAACAAGAGTTCTAACGTACCCATCTTCTTTTCCTCAGCAAAACTTTTCATCGTGATGGCTGGGATCAAAAAGATGAACACATACGGTGCCATTGAAAACAAGGTGTCCAAATCGGCAAAGCCGTAATCCAATACTGAGGTTTCCGGAAATACCCATGTTAACAAACCGATTCCCGTAAGGAAGGCACCTATTACGATGTAGGCAATTAGTGAATTGAGAAAACTGTTAAACTCTTTAACGAATACCTGAATCATGTAACGGTTTCTTTTACTGTTAATGATCTGAAAATATCCTCCAATGTATTCTCTTCTTTTCTTAATCCGATCAATGAAAGTTTTCTTTCGGAAGCGAATTTAAAAACCTCTGCACGCAGGTCGGCTCCATTCTTGGCTTTAAGCCTGAAAATTCCCGATTTAATTACCGTTACTTTTTCAACACCTTCTAAGGTGGCGAGGTCTTCACTATTTACTTCGCCTTCAAACTCAACCACAACATCCGACTGTCCTTGGGCTGCCAGTAAATTATTAACCGAATCATCGGCAACGATTTCTCCTTTGTTGATTACAATTACGCGATCACAAATTGCTTGCACTTCTTGCATAATATGCGTAGAGAAAATAACTGTCTTATCTGAGCTGATTTGGTTAATCAGTTTTCTGATTTCTAGAATCTGATTTGGATCTAACCCCGTTGTAGGCTCATCAAGAATTAAAACCTCAGGATTATGAATTAACGCCTGCGCAAGGCCAACCCGCTGGCGATAACCTTTAGATAAAGCTTCAATTTTTTTATTCTGTTCAGGAGTTAATCCACACAACTCAATAATCTCAGCAACTCTTGATTTCAATTTAGAACCTGGAATCTCAAACACTTTCCCAATAAAATGTAAATATTCGTGCACATACATATCCTGGTATAATGGATTGTGCTCAGGCAGGTAGCCCATCATTTTTCGAACTTGGATGGAATGCGTAGCCACATCTAATCCGTTGACTTGAATAGAACCCGCGGTGGCAGGCAAGTAGCCCGTTGCCATTTTCATGGTTGTTGACTTGCCGGCACCATTTGGCCCTAAAAAGCCTACTATTTCCCCTTTTTCAATAGAAAAAGTGATGTCATCAACTGCTCGTTGCTGACCAAATACTTTAGTGAGATGAGATGCGGATAACGACATTTTTTTGCGATGCAAAAGTAGCATTTTTTGAAAGCCAATCTATAAATGCCACGAATGCACAAATGAATAGTTAGAATTTTTTACTTTAGGCATACACTTACAACATTCTATTGGTGCATTTGTGGCGATCAACTTACCTTGCAGCAATCTGGCCTATTAATTGTGATCTGAATTTTAGAAATTTGTTGAAAATAAATAAAAACGAGAAATGCGTTTATTGATTGTCTTCCTGATAATAGTTTCGTTTTTTGGCGCTGAAGCTCAGACGGGCCATAAAATTGATTTCAAAATAAAAGGCTGGAGCGATACCACAGTATATTTAGGTTCTTATTATGGAGAGCAAACTAATTTGCGCGATACGGCACAAGCCAGTGCAACGGGCAGCTTTACCTTCGATAATAAAAACAATCTCCCGCAGGGAGTTTATTATTTGGTTTTAAAGACCTCATCTGGCTTTTCTAAGATTTTCGATTTTGTTATTGGTAACAATCAACATTTTGCAATTGAAGGCGATTCAAAAGATTTTATTAAAAGTGCAAGTGTAAAGGGCGATGATGACAACCGTCTTTTCATTGAGAACATGCGCTACAATATGGAACGCGGTAAAGAAGCCGAACCCTTTACAATTATATTAAAGGATAGTACGCTGAATGAGGATCAAAAGAAATCGGCTCGTGAATCATTAGCTAAAATCACAGAGAAAGTAGTAGCCTATCAAAATGAATTGATTGAGAAGAATCCAAAAACACTTACTGCCCGCTTAATTAAGTCAACGCAATCTATAGAGGCTCCTATGCCGCCTAAGAAGGCAGACGGATCTTATGATTCAACTTTTCAGCTCAAGTATTATCGCGAGCACTTTTTTGATAAGTTCGATTTAGCTGATGATGCTATGCTTCGATTGCCAAGGCCCGTCTATCAGGAAAAAATAAAAGAATACCTGAACAAACTTTACGCACCCGTGCCCGATACTATTATGATGGCCATTGAAAAAATGGTTGCCGTGGCTAAAAAGAATCCTGAAACTTATAAGTACTTAGTTTGGAATTGTGTGTTCCTATATCAAAATCCGGAAATCATGGGATTGGATGCCGTATATGTAAATCTGTATGACAAATATTTTGCATCGGGTGAAATGGACTTTTGGGCAAATGGCAAAATCAAACAAAATTTGAATGACTATGCAACCAAACTTCGCAGCAGCTTAGTAGGAAAAACCGGTGCTAACCTGATTATGCAAGATCAAAATCTACAATCTAAATCGATGTATGATATTAAAAGCAAATACACGATTCTATTCATCTTCGATCCTGACTGTGGACATTGCCGTGAAGAGACGCCCAAACTTGTCGAGTTTTATAATAAGAGTCACACTAAACTTAATTTCGAAGTATACGCGGTATCGTCTGATACTTCACTTCTAAAAATGAAGAATTACATCAAAGAGATGAAGACGCCATGGATCACCGTAAATGGGCCACGCTCATACCTTCCAAAGCATTACTCTGAACTTTATCATTCTGACACCACTCCTGCTATATATATTCTAGACAACAAGCGAAAGATTATCGCTAAGAAATTACCTGTTAGTCAGTTAGAGGATTTTTTCACGAAGCATGAAAAATTTATGCAGGCTAAGAAAGAAGGAAACAAGGGCACCTGAGGAAAAAAGTTTATCCTGGTTTTCACAATTCATTCCATTTTTTTGACGGTTTACTCAAAAAAAAACCTTTCCGATGCAACTATTTGCTCAAATGGAAGTATCTAATATGGTAAATCCAGTAAAATAAAAATCATGGCATTATTCGGCTCGCTGTTTGGTAAGAAAAAGAAAGCATTTAAGGCATCCTGCCAGATTACAAAAGAACCCATTGAAAAGGGCTTTGGTTATTTACTAAGCACCGCGCAGGTTGTTGCTTCCGAAAAATATTGGGACATGATCATGACCGAGCCTGAAACAATGTCTTATACTATGTCGCATTTTAAAAATCAAACCAGTGGCACACAAATGCGCTCCATGATTTTTGAAAAATATGCTACCATTGCTAAGCCCTGGATAGTTTCCGATTCTATCATCAACTATTTTAAGGTAGATAAAGCTGAAGCAAGAGAGAATGCAAAAAAATGGTGGGAAACAGAGGGTGATTTTACTCCTTCTGATATCGGGCCTGCAGAAAAAATCTTGGAGGAATCAATTTATACTCGTCTAAAGAAATATGCAATTTTGGAAGCTGGTCGCGAACGGGTTGCGTTAAGTAATTGACAATTTTAAAATTGACCCCCGATAACTATCGGGATGACAACGATTTACAATAGAAAAACTAATTCTTTCTATCGATGGTAAACTGAACCAGATCCACTAATGAGGTCTTGTAATCAGAAGCGGGTAGACCTTCCAAAATTCTCATAGCCTGATCGAAATACTCTTTCATTTTTTTATTGGCATAATCGATTCCGCCCGATTGTTTTACAAAATCAATTACCTGTTTTACCTTTTTAGGATCTTCACTATTGTTTTTTACGATGCTGATGATTCTGCGCTTTTCAAGCCACGATGCTTTGGAGAGTGAATGAATTAATGGCAACGTCATTTTCTTCTCTTTAATATCGATGCCTACGGGTTTCCCGATTTCATCATCACCATAATCGAACAAATCATCTTTAATCTGAAAAGCCATGCCAACAGCTTCACCAAATTTGCCCATCACGTCTACCAGTTCATCCGGTGCCTTGGCAGAGCTAGCTCCCACCGAACAACATGATGCAATAAGCGAAGCCGTTTTTTGCCGAATGATTTCGTAATAAATTTCTTCATTAATATCCAATTGGCGCGCCTTTTCCATTTGAAGCAACTCGCCCTCACTCATTTGTTGCACAGCCGTATTTACGATAGTCAATAAATGGAAGTCCTTATTTTCAAGAGCCAATGCCATGCCTTTTGAAAGAAGGAAATCGCCTACTAAAACCGCTATCTTATTTTTCCACAAAGCATTTACCGAAAAAAAACCTCTTCGATAATTCGAATCATCCACAACATCATCATGCACCAGCGTAGCCGTGTGAAGTAACTCAATTAGCGCAGCGCCTCGAAAAGTAGAATCATTAATGATACCTGTTGCGCCAGCGCTCAAAAACACGAATAGCGGCCGCACTTGCTTGCCCTTGCGCTTAACAATGTAAGTCATGATTTTGTCGAGCAGCAGCACGCGGGTTTTCATAGACGACCTGAACCTTTGTTCAAACTCCTCCATCTCCTTGGCCACCGGAGCCTTTATGCTGTCTAAATTCTTACTCATGAATTACAATAATAAGCATTCACGCGAAAAGTAAATATGAAATAGTAAAGGATAAACAAGTTTTCAAAAATCCCGATCAAATCATCTGTCACTACTTAACTTATTGTTAATTTCGAGGCCGTGAACATCCTTAACAAACACTGGGAGCAGGTAATTTTTGCAATTTCGGTATTGGCAGTAGCCTTTATTCTCTCCCGAATTATTCGCTCTTTGGTTGGCCGATTCATACGCGGGGCAGCCCACAAACTTAAAGTTGACCCAACCCGTTACAACTTTTTTAAGAACGCGCTTGATTTCATCATCTTCCTAATTGCTGCCATCGTCATCTTCAGGTCTATTCCATCGTTCCGCGCCATGGGCACAACGTTGCTTACAGGTGCCGGGGTTTTGGCTGCCATTGTCGGCTTTGCTTCGCAATCTGCATTTTCCAATATTATTAGCGGGCTATTTCTGGTAATTTTTAAACCTTTCAGGGTTGGCGATCGGGTTAAAATTGGGCAACTCTATTCGGGCGATGTAGAAGATATAACCTTACGGCATACTATTATCAAGGATTTTGAAAACAAACGCGTTGTAATTCCTAATGCCGTTATCAGCAATGAAACAGTAATTAATTCTACTATTACCGATGAAAAGATTTGTGTTTTCATTGAAGTGCCAGTCGCTTTTTCAATTGATCTGAACAAAGCCATGGCAATAATTCAGAAGACAGGTTCAGACCATCCTTTTTGTATTGATAACCGCTCGCCTGAAGAACTTACTGCGGGCGGTCAGGTAGTGATGGTTCGGGTAATTACTTACTCTGAATTGGGTATTCAACTTCGCGGCTACGTTTGGGCAGAAACTCCAATAAAAGCCTTTGAATTAAAGTGCGCAGTATTAAAGTCCGTTCAAGAACAGTTTATAAAGGAGAAAATTGAGTTCGGATATCCGGGCAGGATACTGATAAACCGTTAACCATCGCTCAATGAAGCATACCAAAGCAAAACGAAAAGCAGCCCTCAAGCATTTAAATGAGCACCTAACGGACAAAGCTCATACCCACGTTGGGCCATTGGGCGAAAAAGTAATTCTTGAATTAATCTCGTACGATGAAAATTCATTTTCATCGTACGAAAACTTGAATATTGATGAGTTGCTTAACCAGTGTAATCTAAAATTGGTAAACTGGATAAATGTTGATGGATTGTCAGACGGAGAATTAATAAAAAAAATTGCACAGAAATTCAACCTACATTATCTGCTTGTTGAAGATATTTTAAATACAGACCACCAACCTAAGGCCGATGAGTATGAAGAGCATTTATTCTTCACCTTAAAAATGCTCTACCGCATTGAAGGCCAAAGCATCGATTATGAACACATCAGCTTTGTGTTAGGCAAAAATTATTTACTCTCCTTTCAGGAAAAGGAAGGTGACATCTTTGAAAATTTAAGAGTAAGATTAAAGCAAGACACCAATATCATTCGCAAACGAGGCGTTGATTACCTGCTGTATCGACTTATTGATAACATCGTTGATGGCTATTATTCTATTCTGGAAACAATTGGGAGGCAAGTGGAGGAAATTGAAGAAAGTATTTCCAATGATCCATCAGTTGAAGATTTTAAGAGAATTCAAAAATTGCGAAAAGAGTTCATCTATTTGCGAAAAGTAGTATATCCCTTGCGCGAAGCATTGAATAAAGTTGTTAAAAATGAGAACGAGTTTATTGAGGAGCGAAATGTAAAATACTTTTCGGATGTCTACGATCATGTAATCCACCTGATCGACTCCTTAGATACCTACAAAGATCTCACCTCAACCTTGATGGATTTGTACATGAACACCATCAACTACAAAATGAATGAAGTGATGAAACTACTAACGGTTATCACCACCATCTTCATTCCGCTTTCATTCATTGCCGGAATTTATGGAATGAATTTTCAAAATATGCCGGAATTAAGGTGGAGCTGGGGCTACTATGGAGTATTGGGCTTGATGGGTGCAATCTTCTTACTGATGATTGGGTATTTCAAATACAAGAAGTGGTTTTAATCCACGGGGCCTTCTGTAATTAATTTCACCTCCACCACCTCGGGCAGCGTTTGCATGATCTTCACGATTTTGATTCGATAGTTAAACAATTCGAATTCATCACCTTCTTTTAAAGACGGTTTTTCATAGGAAAGCAATCCTGCCAAAGTTTCATATTCTTCTGCTTCCGGAAAAGGGACATCTAACAGTTTGTTAATATCGTGCAATGACGATTGTGCTGCAATCTGAAATGTTTGTTTGTCGATAGGAACAACAATTTGCTGCTCCTGATCGTGCTCATCCTGAATTTCTCCAACCAATTCCTCCAGAATATCTTCCAGTGTTACCAAACCAATAATTCCACCAAACTCACTTACTACAAAGGCCATCTGTGCCTTCGTGCGTTGAAAATCTCGCAGTAACACATCTATAGGTTTTGTTTCGGGTATAAACTGAACCGCGCGCATAATATCGCGCAGACCTTTATTATTACTTTGAATGTAAACTGAAACGATATCTTTTGAGTGAACAACCCCAATAATTTCGTCTTTGGATTGTTCGTAAATCGGGTAGCGAGAATACCCCTCTTTCAGCACATAGTTAAGAGCCTCGGCTATAGTGGTATCAGCCTTCATCATGCTCATTTTCATTCGGGGCACCATTACCTGCCGGGCCACACGATTATCAAAATCAAAAACGTTTTGAATCAGTTCGCGCTCGCTCATCTCAATAGCCCCACCTTCTTCGCTTTCGGCAATGATAAGCTTAAGCTCTTCCTCGGAGTGAATTTCAATTTCACTCATTGGCTTAATACCAAACATTTTTAAAATCAAATTGGCAAATCCATTAAGCAACCAAATGAACGGGCGGAATACAAAATAAAATACCCGTAATGGAAGCGAAAGTCGCATGGTGGTAATGGTAGGGTAGCGAATAGCAATAGACTTAGGCGCCAGCTCACCAAAAACAATATGAAGGATGGTAAGTACAAGGAACGCGATTGGCAATGCTATGCTGTGGGCTGTTGCCTCACTCATTTCAAAACCAAGTGAACTCATCACGTCAAGTACAATTTTGGAAACCACATCCTCACCAACCCAACCTAGTCCCAAACTCGCTAAGGTAATCCCTAACTGTGTGGCTGCCAGGTAACCATCCAAGTTCTCGATTATTGATTTTGCTGCGTCTTTTGCAAGAGTACCCTTTTCAAGTGCTATTTGCGAAGATCTAACCTTAACAATTGCAAACTCTGCCGCAACGAAAAAGCCATTCAAAAAGACAAGAAACAGGGTTATTAGTATATCTACCGTCATGGTCTGTTAAACCGTAAATTTAGCAAGAAACCTCGTTTCAGTGTAGTTAATTTTTTGTATGTACCTTTTCAGCCAAAAGAAAAAGATTTACTTTTAAGAATCCCTAAAACCTAACTACCCCTTGCCTATGTTTTTAGCTGTCATTCTATTGCTCGTTGGTTTTGCTATCCTTATAAAAGGAGCCGATTTTTTAGTAAGTGGATCCTCATCTATAGCCAAAAAGTTTAATATCTCAAATATCGCTATTGGATTGACCGTGGTGGCTTTAGGCACCTCCACACCTGAACTATTGGTGTGTGTTACATCCTCTATGAAAGGATATAATTCGGCTGCTTTTGGCAATGTAATAGGCAGCAACAATTTCAACTTGTTCTTTATTCTTGGCATTGCCGGCCTCATCTTTCCGCTTGCCATTCAACGCAACACTGTAAAGTTTGAAGTTCCGTTCTCGCTCTTAGCAGCGTGTGTGCTCCTCATTCTGGTAAACGATAATTTTATTTGGGGATCCGATGGAAATCAATTGAGCCGCATTGACTCGCTCATCTTGCTCCTATTCTTTGGTCTCTTTATGCTTTACGTTTTTCGTACCATGAAGAACGCTCCAGAAATTGACCAGGGTAGTAGTGAAATAAAAATCATGTCAACACCACTTTCAACCGGGCTTATTATTTTAGGACTGGCCATGCTGGTTGGTGGCGGAACATTGGTTGTGGACAATGCGATCTTTATAGCAACTACTTATGGTTTAAGCGATAGACTTATTGGATTAACCATTCTGGCAGTAGGCACCTCGTTACCCGAATTGGCAACCTCAGCTGTTGCAGCATACAAGCGCAATACTGATATAGCAATTGGAAATGTAATTGGCTCAAATATTTTCAATTTATTTTTTATACTTCCAATAACAGGTCTTATCAATCCAATGAGTTTTGACACTGCTTTAAACTTTGATATTGGTATAATCCTGATTGGCACTGTTTTCCTCATGATTTTTATGTTCACGTTAAAGACCAGAAAGTTAGATCGATGGGAAGCATTTCTTTTACTTGTCGGATACATTGCCTACACCTCATACTTAATCAGTTTTGAATAACAATGAAATCAATTACTCTCGCTCGTGCGGGGCTGGCAGTTTTCTGCTTGATTATTATTGCTGGATCATCTGTTCCTGGAAATAAAATTCCCGAAGTTTTTGAACTTACACCCGATAAACTCATTCACTGCGTTGAGTACTTTGTTTTAGGATTACTGATACACCATTGGTTAAAGCTGGAATTTCCATCGAATAAAAACTTAACCCTGCTTTTGATCACCATTCTGCTCGGATCTTTATTTGGCATAATCGATGAGAATTACCAACGGCTTACTCCAGGTCGCTCGCCCGATACGTGGGATTGGGTGCTTGACACAGTGGGAGTTTCGCTCTCAGTTTTTGCAAGTAATTTAGTCGGAAAAATTAACGGCAATAAAAAAGACCCTACACTGTGGCAGGGTCTTTTTTTCTAAGCTAGGTGGCTTAATTTATCTTCTTTTCTAACTCAGCAATCTTGGCTTGAGCCTCTTCCTTGCCTAAGGAAAGTGATTTCTTATACAACTCAACAGCCTCTTTCAGCGTTTCTTTTTTCTTTTTAGGTGCAAGTTTGGTGCGGTTAGCTGCTTCTTCCACAGCCTGTGCCCGTGCATAGTATCCATCGGCTTCACTCACTTTACTTGAAATCATCAACTCTTGAATTCTAGCTTCAATAAATGCCAGCTCTTGTTGTTTTGCTAGGATCTGGGCTTCCTTATCTCCCAATTCAGCTTCTTGCATGCCAACAGTTGTAATCAAGTTTTGATTTTCATTGCGAAGTTGATCAACATGCTCATTAAGTTTTGCGATTTCTGCATTGCGTTCCTCCAAATCAGCTTTCAGCTTTTTGATGGTTGCAGACAGCGCATTGGTATTGCCCTTCGATTTCTTTAACGTCTTTTCTAAATCCTCAATCTTATTCTGCGTATCCTTTACATAGTTATTTATGTCCTTCATACGCGATTTATAATCATCGTAGGTAGTACCTTCTACCATATTTACACGAAGAAGTTTTCTATTAGCATCAATAGAGTCCATTAATACGCCAACTTCCTGCAGGGCAACTGCAAATTGCTGGCTGGTCTGCAACTCTGTTTTCAGAGAATCAACCTGAGATTTGAGCTTTTCAGCCTCACCTCCACAGCTCATAATTGTAGCTGCAATAGAACATACGAACAAGAATTTTTTTACCATAACGGTTGTTAGTTTAGTTTTCAAAATTACGGGGTTTAAATGAGTTACGAATCCAAGTACAAAAATAATTTTTAAACAACGCAAAATCATTCGACAACGCGTAAATTGCAGCAGTTTTAGAGTTCTATTTCTCTTTGAAATGCCCAAATTAATAAACACGCGCACGCGTATCGCAGACCTGGGCAAACCCCGCATTATTGTAATTGGTGGAGGGTTTGGCGGATTGGAAGTTATCAAAGGCCTTGCGGACTTCAAAGCACAGGTAGTTCTTTTTGATAAACATAATCATCACACGTTTCAACCTCTTTTGTATCAAGTTGCCACCTCGGGGCTCGAAACCAACTCTATTGTAGCTCCTTTTAGAAAATTATTTGGACGGCAGGATGATTTTTATTTCCGATTAGGCGAGGTAAAACAAATCAACGCTGAAGAAAACTCTATCGAAACTTCTATTGGTTCGGTAAAGTACGATTACTTAGTTATTGCAACTGGTGCCGTAACAAACTTTTATGGAATGGCGGAAGTTGAGAAATATTCTTCATCGATGAAGAATATTGTAGATGCTACTAAACTTCGCAATAAAATTATCCGCCAGTTAGAATACGCATTGCTAACAGAAGATGCGGAAATAATGAATAGTCTCATGGATTTTGTAATTGTGGGTGGTGGGCCAACCGGTGTTGAACTTTCAGGCGCACTTACTGAATTGAAAAAAAATGTATTCCCGAAGGACTACAAAGAGTTGGACATAAGTCAGATGGATATTCATCTGGTTGAAGCTTCTCCCCGCTTGTTAAACGGCATGTCAACCCAAGCTGGTGAAAAAGCATTGCAGTTTTTAACAGAGATGGGTGTGCAAGTGCATTTAAACGCAGCCGTTAAATCCTATGATGGTTACGAAGTAGTTTTAAGCAATGGAGAGAAACTTATCTCAAAGTCATTGATTTGGGCTGCCGGTGTAAAAGGCAACCCTATTGAAGGAATTAATCCGGAAGTAATAGCCCGAGGAAATCGTTTGCATGTTGATGAATACAATCGGGTAAAAGGATACGACAATATTTTTGCCATCGGTGATGTTGCCTTAATGGAAGGTGATTTAAAATTTCCGAAAGGTCATCCTATGATGGCG
>JBBSBG010000057.1:0-12474 GCA_038251495.1 Cytophagales bacterium | reverse complement strand
CAGGGTGGGCCTAATGATTACCTCCCTTTTGCTGATTTTAAAATGAAGAGTATTGATGCCAAAGAATACATCACTGCCCTTTCAAAAGATTTACCGCAGCTGCGAGATGGCGACCGCAATGTTGTACCAAGCAAATTATTTACGCTGAACATTAACAAAGATGATTTGCGTGCACGAGGTATTATTCCTGCGCGATTAGATAGTCTGATGGTTGATCAAATGCAAATCCGGTTAACGAAAGGCGCGCTCGAGAAAAAAGACTTAGCCATCTTAGATTTTCTAGTAAGCAACAATTGGGAGCGGCCTATTTATTTCAATAATACTTCGCTTTCGCAAATCAATATTGATTTAAGTCCTTATGCGGTGCAAGAGGGCAATGCTTACCGTATTCTACCAGTGCGTAACCCACGCAAAGACCGCGACTATTTGGTTGATACTGAAAAGTCGTATGACAACATGATTAACGAATTCAAATACCGTGGCTTAGATGACCCGAGTGTTTACTTTACGGAAGACTATCGCGGCTTTGTGCTAAACCATCGTAGCTCGTTTAACTCACTGGCGGAAGCGCTTATTGATGAAGGTCAGATGGAGAAAGCAAACAAGGCGATTGAGTTTATGCTTGCCAAAATGCCAGACAACGTAGTCCCTTACGACCACACTGCCGCAACAACGGTAGACTTACTTTTTCAACTCGGACAAAAAGAAAAGGCCATTGACATGACGAAGCTATTGGGCGACCGCGCAGATGTAATGGCAACTTACCTAATCGAAGAAGGTTCCGGCCTTTCGCAGGAACTGCGCAGAAATATTTTTATCCTGAATTCGCTGCAATCCACGCTATATCAAAATGGTGAAATGGAGCTTGGTAAAAAATATGAAGACGCCTTCAACAAACATTTGAGCAGCTTGCAAATGGGCGGTGATGTTGAGCGCGGTGATTATTAAGGAGTGATTGTCCTAAACTTTTAAAGTGGAGGACAACTTGTTAGCCAAGGCTGTTCGGCATTTGTAATGCCGAACTCAGATAAAAAGGATTTGCAATCCATAGAAGGAGATAGCGGGTCTCGGTAAATATCATTTTAAGATTAAATTTTGGCTACTCGCCCGCTATGACAATTCACTTACGTACTATCAAAAACAAATCAAGCGCAGTTTCACCTGAATCGGTAAGCAGGTAATCTTCGTGTTGAATGCTCATCACCAATTCATCGGCAGAGTCTTTCAATTTATTCCGGTTCAAGCGGTTCATAAATTCATAGGGCACCCGCAACAAAGCTGCTGGTAGATTATACTGTAGATTCAATACATCCCAACGCATGAGTTTATCAACAGATTTTTTGTTACGCTCATAGTATTGCATCACTTTATCATTTCCCGTAATGCCCTTCATGATAACCTCATCAAAAAACTGTTTTGCCAACTCCGTTAATCCCTTTGCCGTGTACTCGCGAATGTGCCACGGGTTCCGCGAAAGCGATAACGGTTTGTTGGGCGTAGTCAACAAGGCCAATCCACCCGGCTTCAGCACCCTATAAATTTCTTTAAGAAAAAGTGCATCGTCTTTAATGTGCTCAATCACCTGAAAACTAACAATGCTATCAAAACTGTCAGATTCAAAAACTGAAAGGGGTGGAATATTTCCTCTAATAAATTTCCCTTGTGGATACTTTTTTTGGAGCAAATTAATGACTGGTTCAATTTTATCAATGGCCGAATAACTCGAAATCTTGGGCAGCAGCAAATCAATACCACGGCCTTCACCACACCCCACTTCTAACAAATTGCCCTGCACATAGCCGGCAGCCACAACATAAGCTTTTAAAAGACGTTGATGGATGGGGTTATCGGACGGAATTGACTCAGAGGTTATTTCGGTGGTATAAACAGAGGCCATAATAAAAATTAATCAGGCAAAAATAACTCAATCAATTAGAATTATCGTTTTAACTTTAAATGTTAAAGTTGTAAAAATACAGGCACTATGTCAGGTTGACCCGATATCTTTCGGGTTATCCTGACACGGGTCTACCTGACAAATATTATATATTTGTTACATCAGTTTAAAATGTTGCTAATCTCAACTATGAAACGGTTTTTAATATTCGCACTATTCTTCCTCTCAGCATGCGCAGGCTTTTCGCAGGCACTTACCAGTATAAACTTTAGAGAGTGGTATAACCCGGAAGCGGAAATAGATTTTGATTTTCAAGTAATTAAGGAATCCAATCAATTTAATGTTTTCTATCAGATCAACTCTCGGCAGTTACCCATATCAAAATATACGATTGCGTGGGAGAAGCGCGACACATTTACCCAGCGCGAAAGTGTGGCCTTGGCTATACGCGATAGTTCAGCTAGCCAAACTGGTATGCAGATCAATGGCATGTTAGGTTTTGATATTCCGGCAAAAGCCTGGTTGCTGGTTGTAAAAGTTACCAATCAGGAAAGTAATTTGAGTTGGGTATATTTTAAATTAATAGAACCTAACTACCCGGTTAATGGCTGGCTTGAAAAAGAGAATACCCTTGTTACTAAAAAATACATTACACAAGGCCAAGAGTATGTTGCCAAAAGTGGCAGTGGGAAAACTCTATTTGTTTCACACTACAAAGATAATTTCCCAGCCGCCTCACCACCGTTTGTCGATCGGGATGGTAACGCAGACCGATTTATGTTTTATGATTCCTCTTTCCGGGTAAATTCAGGAGCTGCTTTCACGCCACGCAAACCTGGCCTTTACCTATTTCAACAAGATACAAATGCAGCAACCGGTTTTGCGGTGCGAGGCGTTACAGAAATATATCCCAAATTTTCAAAAATAAGCGATCTGCTTGAGCCGCTCATTTTTGTCACCACTCAGGATGAATTTACACAATTGCAAAACTCAAATGGCGATAAAACAAAATTCGATAAAGTCATTTTGGACATTACACGGGACAACGAGCGGGCAAAAAATTTCATGAGAAATTATTTTCGGAGGGTGGAGCTGGCAAACTTATATTTCAGTTCGTTCAAGCCCGGCTGGAAAACTGATCGTGGCATGATCTACTTGATCTTTGGTGTACCCGATGAAGTAAGCGTGAACGATGGCAATGAAGTTTGGTATTACAAAACAACCCGAACCCGATTTACATTCGTAAAGAGTGGCAGCGTTTATGATCCTGATAACTACGTGCTTCTACGAGATGAAAAGTTTATGGAGACCTGGTTTAGCATGGTGGATTTGATTAGGAAGAGTAGGTTTTAACACAATTCCAAAGTTCTCCAACACAACCAGCATCACGGGTTCTGCATTTGCAATTCCAAACCCAGATAATCAGGATTTGCCATCCGAAACGCGATAAAAACAAACCCGCGCCTTATCTTTGCACTCATAAGGCTCAGCATTTAACTATCTATTCATGGAAAAAACGGAAATGATTTTTGGCACCCGTGCCGTTATAGAGGCAATCAAAGCCAAAAGAGACATCGAAAAAATTTTCGTTCAAGCTGGCCTGAACAACGATTTGATCAAAGAACTCACTCGGGTGGCGCGCATGCAGAATGTGCCTTTTACGTTCGTGCCAGAACAAAAGCTGAATCGCTTATCAACTAAAAATCATCAAGGCGTTGTCTGCATGCTGGCTTCGGTTCAATATGTTGACCTCCAAAATATTATTGATAAAATTTTTAACGAAGGCCGCGAGCCCTTTCTACTCATAGTCGATCGGGTAACAGACGTGCGAAATTTTGGTGCCATAGCCCGCACAGTAGAATGTGCCGGACTGGATGCAATCATTATTGGAGATGCCGGTAATGCACCCCTTACAGGAGATGCTATGAAAACCTCGGCTGGTGCGCTCAGCCACTTACCCGTTTGCCGGGAAAAGGATTTAAAAAAGACTATTAAATTCCTGAAAGAAAGTGGAGTTCAAATAATTGCCTGCACTGAAAAAGGAGATAAGTCAATCTATGAACTTGATCTGAACGTGCCGCTAGCACTCATTATGGGTTCAGAAGAAGATGGCATTTCTCCACAGCTACTAAAGGAAGCTGACCATCTTGCCAAAATTCCACTGCGTGGTAAAATCAGTTCACTCAATGTTTCTGTCGCGGCCGGGATTTCTATCTACGAAGCCATCCGCCAAAAGAGTTACAAATAGCTGCTACCGTTAGGTTTGTTCTTTAAATCGCTCACAATCGTACGAAACAATTCCTCCTTTTCTTTTTCGCAAACAATTACAACGTTGTCAAACGCGCCTACCAGAAACCCGTTAAGCCCTTGTACTACAATCAACTTATCCTTATCGGCTTTTATAACACTATTACGGGTTTCATAAACCAGGCAATCAGCATCTACTGCGTTGTTGTATAAATCGCGCATTGAATTATCATGCAACGAATTCCAAGAACCTAAATCCGACCACGGAAAAGTACAAAGCCAAACATATACATTATCAGCTTTTTCCATAATGCCATAATCGATAGAAATATTTTTTGTTTGTAAGTAGGCAGTTTGTAGGGCATTCTTTTCTTCCGGTGTACCCAGTTTGTGCGAAGCCTCATCAAAAACTTCAGCCATTTCGGGCAAATATTTTTGAAAGGCTGTAAGAATTGCACTCACGCGCCAAACAAAAATGCCAGCATTCCAAACAAAATCACCACTCTCTAAAAAAGTCTTTGCTAAAGCAAGCTCCGGCTTCTCGGTAAAAGTCTTCACCTTTTTTAAGGTGTTACTTCCTTCAATATACTGAATGTACCCATACCCAGTTTCAGGGCGGGTTGGCTTCATACCCAGCGTAATCAGTTTGCCGTCATCCTTTGCCCGCTCCAAACATTTTAATATTGTTTGCTGAAAATCAACCTCATTTATGATGAGATGATCTGCCGGACTAACAACCACAACAGCATTGAGATTTAGTCGTGCAATTTTATGACTGGCAAACGCAATGCAAGGTGCAGTGTTCTTGCGCATTGGTTCAGTTAAAATCTGACTTACATCTAACTCAGGAAGTTGCTCGTGCGTGAGTTGTGCATGCTCTTCGTTGGTTACAATAAAAATATTTTCCTTGGGGCATAGCGGAAGAAATCGATCATAACTTGCTTGCAATAGTGTTTTACCGATGCCCAATACATCTAAAAATTGTTTGGGGCGAGAGTTACGGCTGTATGGCCAAAAACGGCTGCCAATTCCGCCAGCCATTAGCACGATATAAAGATTTTTGTTCATGGGTTCTCCACAGGTTAGGAGTAAAATTTAAACAATTCCTTCTTTCAGCAAATCGTGAAGATGAATGAACCCCACCACGCGGGAGCCATCAATCACAACCAATTGTGAAATATTATTTTCTTGCATCATCTGCAATGCTTTTACAGCAAATTCTGTTTTATCAATTGTCTTAGGGCTGCGTGTCATAATATCAGCAGCTTTAATGGAGCCAATATTACTTTCTTTTTGCAACATTCTCCGTAAGTCTCCATCAGTTACTATTCCTAATAAGTTTTGCTTGTTATCGACAACGGCTGTCGCGCCTAAACGTTTTGAAGATATTTCAAGAATTACATCTTTGAGTGGCGTGTCTGGCACAACCAACGGCAACTGATTGTTTGAGATTACATCTTCAACCTTTAAATAGAGTTGTTTGCCCAATGATCCTCCGGGATGATATTTTGCGAAATCTTCACTCGAAAAATTCCTGAGTTCCAAAAGACACACAGCCAATGCATCGCCCATAGCAAGATGAGCAGTAGTGCTTGTGGTTGGTGCTAAATTATTAGGGCATGCCTCTTCTGAAATAGTTGCGTTAAGAACGTAGTCAGCATGCTCAGCCAGATATGAATTCTTATTGCTTACCAGTGCAACAAGCTTAGAGCCTCTTCGTTTTAGAAGGGGTATAAGTACTTTTATCTCAGGTGTGTTTCCACTCTTGGATAAACAAATTACAATATCATGGCTTTGTATCATACCCAAGTCGCCATGAATGGCATCGGCTGCATGCATAAAAAGGGCGGGTGTGCCCGTAGAGTTCATGGTGGCAACAATTTTATTAGCAATTATGGCACTTTTACCAATACCGGTAATTACCACTCGTCCTTTGGATTTAAGAATTTCCCGTACACAATCCTCGAAATCGTTGTCGATAAAATGAATAAGATTTTCTATCGCCCGCGCTTCATTTATTAATACATCTTTGGCTATTTGTTTAATATTTTTTGCTATATTCAATGCGTTAGTAGATTAAAGAAGAACCCAAAGATAGTTAAATCAAAATTTTATTAGTAGATACCATGATAGTGGCAGAAGAGAAAGATGAATTGAAGGCAAAACTCAAGGAAATATTCGGATATAGTCAATTCCGAGGTAGTCAAGAAGTTGTAATCAGAAACTTATTAAGCGGTAAAAATACCTTTGTAATCATGCCGACTGGGGCTGGCAAATCGCTTTGCTACCAGCTACCTGCAATGATTAAAGATGGCTTGGCCATCGTTATCTCACCCCTGATTGCTTTGATGAAAAATCAGGTGGATCAATTAAATGCCTACGGTATTAATGCGCGATTTTTAAATTCCACGCTTAGCAAGGGCGAAATAACCAGGTTGAAAAAGGAATGTATAACCGGTGCCGTAAAACTTCTTTATGTAGCACCCGAGTCGTTAAACAAAGAAGAAAATATAGAATTTCTTCAGAAAGTGAACGTGTCGTTTGTGGCTATTGACGAAGCACACTGTATTTCAGAATGGGGTCACGATTTCCGACCCGAATACAGAAAGATAAAAACGATGATCGCGCAATTGGGCGAAAAAAATGTAATCGCGCTTACCGCTACTGCTACGCCTAAGGTTCAATTAGATATTCAAAAGAATCTCCAGATGGAGGAAGCGGATGTTTTTCTTTCTTCATTTAATCGAAAAAATTTGTTCTATGAAGTTCGTCCAAAGAAGGAAACAAAGAAGCAACTGATCCGATTCTTAAAAGAACACAAAGGAAAGTCAGGCATTATCTATTGCCTAAGCAGAAAAAAAGTTGAAGAGATCGCACAACTTATTAACGTAAATGGTTTTAAAGCAGCACCTTACCATGCAGGGTTAGATCCGGACGTGCGGATGAAAAATCAGGATGACTTTTTGAATGAAGATGTTGATATTATTGTAGCCACCATTGCGTTTGGTATGGGTATCGATAAGCCGGATGTTCGGTTTGTTGTTCACTACGATGTGCCAAAATCGCTGGAAGGTTACTATCAGGAAACGGGGCGTGGTGGCCGCGATGGATTAGAAGGCATTTGCCTGATGTTCTACAGTCATAACGATTTAAGTAAATTAGAAAAATTCAATAAAGATAAACCCGTACAAGAGCGCGAAAACGCGCGTGTTCTTTTACAGGAAATGGAATTCTATGCGGAGTCTCCTGTGTGCAGACGCAAGCAACTGCTTCATTACTTTGGAGAAGAATTTAAAGCAGATAATTGCGGCATGTGCGACAATTGCGTGAACCCACGCGAGCGTTTTGATGGCAAAGAATATGTAACCATGGTATTGGAAGCAGCTAAGCAAACAAACGAACGATTTAACCTCGCCCATTTAGTGCATGTTATTAGGGGAACTGAAGATGAATACGTAAAAAGTTACGGCCACTTTAGCTTACCGGTATTCGGAAAAGGTGATTTGCAAGATGCTGAGTTTTGGAAATCAGTTATACGGCAGGCGTTAATTTACCAATATTTAGAAAAAGACATTGACAATATCGGGGTTCTAAGAATTTCCAAAAAAGGTCACGCTTTCCTTAAGAAGCCACATGCTATTGAATTGGCGCGTGATCATAACTTTACAACCGATGTTGAAGATGAAGAGTCTTCAGAACGCGTAATTATCAACTCAAAATCGTATGACGAGAAGCTCTTCGAAATGCTAAAGATTTTGAGGAAAAAAATTGCAAAGGATAAAGACTTACCTCCTTATGTGATCTTTCAGGATCCTTCTCTGGAAGAAATGGCAACTACCTATCCTACCACCAAAGATGAACTTGCCTCGGTGAATGGCGTGGGTATGGGGAAGGTGAACAAGTTTGGAAAAGAATTTTTGGATTTGATTCAAACTTACGTTGACGAAAACGAGATTGAAACGGCTTCGGATATAGTTGTTAAATCATCCCTTAATAAATCAAAAATTAAAATTTTTATCATTCAGCAAATAGACCGCAAGGTTGAGTTAGATGAAATTGCAGATTCGAAGAATATCACATTCGATGAAATGCTTACGGAGATTGAAAACATTTGCTATTCAGGCACTAAACTCAATCTCGATTATTATATCGATTCTGTATTGGATGAAGATAAGCAACAACAGATTTATGATTACTTCCTGGAATCTGAAACAGATAGCATTGAAGATGCAGTAGATACATTGAAAGATGAAGATTCAGATTTTACCGAAGACAACCTGCGCCTGATGCGGGTGAAATTTTTGAGCGAATACGCCAATTAAAAATTAATAGTTGACAAGTGATAATTAACAATCGATAGGGATCAACATTGTCAAATTGTTACTTGTCAATTTTTAATTCATTTTTTCCGTTCTTTGGCTCTTAACTTTCAAAAATGAACATACTGATAGTGGGCAATGGCGGTCGTGAACATGCCTTTGCCTGGAAGATAAAGCAAAGTAAATTGTGTGGTCAGCTCTTCATTGCGCCTGGTAATGCAGGCACCTCACAAGTTGGAGAGAACATTTCCATTGCCGTTGATGATTTTGAAGCGCTTGGAAAATTATGCCTTGATAAGAAAATCGATTTAGTTATTGTCGGTCCCGAAGTACCACTGGTAAAAGGTATTCGCGATTATTTCGAAAGCAATAACGATCTAAAAAAAATTGGAATGGTAGGCCCGGGAAAGTTGGGTGCCCAACTTGAAGGCAGCAAAGACTTCTCAAAAAAATTTATGATTCGCAATGGCGTACCAACGGCTAAAGCGCGCACGTTTCTTTCGCATGAAACTGCCCATGCCATCGAGTATCTTAATAGCTGCACGCCACCCATTGTATTAAAAGCGGATGGCCTTGCCGCAGGTAAGGGAGTAATTATAACCTCTTCATTGGATGAAGCGAAGGCTACCATCAAAGATATGCTGGAAGACAAAATGTTTGGCGATGCAAGTTCCAAAGTATTGATTGAAGAATTTCTGGATGGCATTGAACTTTCCGTTTTCGTTTTGACGGATGGAGAACACTATGTTGTTTTGCCAGAAGCTAAAGATTACAAACGAATTGGTGATGGCGACACCGGGCCAAACACAGGTGGCATGGGCGCAGTATCACCTGTTGCTTTCGCAGATAGCGCCTTCATGAAGAAGGTCGATAATCAGGTTATCAAACCTACTATTGATGGTTTAAAAAAAGAAGGCATCCCCTACAAGGGTTTTATTTTTATTGGATTGATGAATGTGAATGGAGAACCCTGGGTGATTGAATACAATGCGCGTATGGGCGATCCGGAAACGGAAGCTGTGCTAACTCGCATTGAAAGTGATTTGGTTGAACTGCTTCTTGCTTGTGCCAAAGGTGAATTAAAAGATAAAACAATTTCAATTGCTAATGACTATGCTGTCACCGTGGTAATGGCCTCGGGCGGGTATCCAAATGAATTTGAAAAGGGGAAAATTATTTCAGGACTTTCAAACTTCGAAAAATCGTACGCATTTCATGCTGGTACTTCCCAGCACAACGGAAAGGTTGTTACTAACGGTGGGCGCGTGCTGGCCGTAACAGGAAATGGAAGTACACTCGAAGAAGCCTCCAAAAATGCATACGAATCTGTTTCTAAAATCAGGTGGGATGGTGTCTACTTCCGAAAGGACATTAGTCAGGATCTAAAAAGGGTTGAAAAGGATCTAAATCATTGAAATTCTAAGTTGTCAATCCACTGCTAACGCTATAACTTTAACCTTTAAACCGGACTAATAACTATACGATGAGCTGTGCTTGTGGAACAAAGAAAGGCGAAAAAGTAGGTGGCTGCAGTAATAATGGTGCCTGTGGCACAGGGGGTTGCAATAAGATGAACGTCTTTGATTGGTTGTCTAATATGGATATGCCCCAGCAAGACCGATTTATGGTTATTGAGGTGCGATTTAAAAATGGCCGTAAAGATTTTTATCGCAATACTGAAAGCTTAAATCTAACAACTGGTGATGCCGTGATTATAGAGGTACAAACCGGTCATCATTTGGGTCATGTTTCGATGCAGGGCGAATTAGTGCGCTTGCAAATGCAAAAGAAGAAAGTTGCCAACGATGACGAAATCAAAAAAGTTTATCGGCTAGCCAACCAGAAAGACCTCGAAAAATTTGAAGAGATAAAAAAACGCGACCTACCAACGTTATATCGCACACGGGAAATCATTAAACAATTTAAGTTAGCTATGAAGCTCTCCGATGTAGAGTTTCAAGCCGATAATACAAAAGCAACTTTCTTTTATTCAGCAGAAGATCGTGTAGACTTTAGAGAGTTGATTAAGCAATTGGCTACCGAATTTAAAGTGCGTGTTGAGATGCGACAAATAAGTTTGCGACAAGAAGCCGGGCGCATTGGTGGCATTGGCGTTTGCGGTCGTGAGCTTTGTTGCTCAACTTGGCTAAGCGACTTTAAAAACGTGGCAACCAGTGCCGCGCGTTATCAAAATTTATCTCTCAACCCAAGCAAACTGTCAGGGCAGTGCGGTAGGTTGAAGTGTTGTTTAAATTATGAATTAGAAACCTACATGGAAGCCCTAAAAGGTATTCCTGAAGTAGAGTCACCATTATTAACGGAGCGTGGTGAAGCCCGACTTCAAAAGACAGATATTTTTCGTAGAATCATGTGGTTTGGATTTAAGGAAGATAACAATTGGTACCCTTTGAATATTGATCGGGTAAATGAAATTTTGGCAATGAACCGCGAAGGAAAAAAACCTGCGAGCTTAGAAACGAATGTGGTAGAAGAAAAAGTGCCGATTGCCACGCTAAACAGTGATTTGGCCAGCATGGATAAAAGATTTCAAGACAAATCTCGCAAGAAAAAGAAAAACAAAAATCAGAATCAGAATCAGAACAGAGGAAACGCACCAACACAGAGCAATCCAAATCAAAAGCCACGAAACCCAAATCAGAATAAAGGGAATCGACCTCAGGGGAATCCGAATCAGAACCCGCGTAGCCAGAATCAACCCAGGCGCAACAATCCTAACCAAAATAATAATCCTAAAGGCCCGAGTCAGGAATGAAGTATCTTTTTTTTGTTTTTTTTTGTTTCCTTCTTTTAGCTGGGTGCGATTCCAAACGAGTGTTTGAAGATTACAGCAAATTTAAAAATCGAGCGTGGTTAGTAAATGATCCTGCTGTTTTCCAATTCGAAATCAAAGACGCATCAAAAAAATACAATCTCTATTACAACGTTCGCAATTCGCTGGAATATCCATGGCAGCGCATTTTTATTCAGTATCAATTGGCTGATTCTTCCGGCACTTTTTTGTCAACAAAACTTGTTTCGAATTATTTGTTTGAAAAAAGTGGAAAGCCATTAGGGCGAAGTGGTCTTGGTGATGTTTACGACAATCAGTTTTTATTGTTGGAAAATTATTCGTTTTCAAATGCAGGATTATATAGAATGGAGTTGGAGCAACTAAATAGGCAAGACACACTCGCTGGCATACTTGCTGTAGGAATTCGGGTAGAAACAGCCCAATAAAAAAGGAGCCATTTCGGGCTCCATTCTTTTGGAAGAGTTAATCATTAGTTGGCTTACGTTTGATCAGAGTATTACTCCCCTTCCGCAAAACTAAATTCAAACAACCTTAAAAAACTATTAATCAAATGTAATACGGGTGCCTGAAATCAGTCATTAAAAACCATTAGAAAGAGATTAGAAACCTAAGTAGAGCTTAAGGTTATTGTAACCATAGTTCCCATTCCCGGAGTGGATTTTATTGAAATTTTGCCCTTATGTATGGAAATAATGCGTTGACTCAGCGATAACCCCACACCATAGCCCCTCACCTTTGAAGTGGCATCGGTGCGAAAAAAAGGCTGGAATACATTCTCAATATCCTTCTTTTCAATACCCGGTCCATTATCGGTAACAGTAACAATCAGATCACTCTTTTGACAAGTAAGTGAAATCTGTGCCTTGGCATCATCAGAAAATTTACAGGCGTTTTCAAGAATATTTTGAAAAGCTGTTCTAAGCAAGTAAGGATTGCCATTAACATACAGTCGGCTTTCATCTTCCGGCATAGTTAAACTCTCAACTTCAATTTTATAACTGGGATCAATCGCAAGTACATTCTCCCTTGTTTCCCATAGCACTTCATCCAATCGCACTTTGGACACAGTAAATGAATCAGATTCGCGCGTGAGCCTGGCAAGATCCAACAAACTATTTGAAAGGTGATTTAGACTTTTTATATCCTCTAATACCGATTCAATGGTTTCGCGATATTCCTCTTTTTCACGTTCATTCAAT
>JBBSBG010000056.1:0-12495 GCA_038251495.1 Cytophagales bacterium | reverse complement strand
TGATGATTGTGCATCAGAATTAAACTTCACCAATAGCCGTCAGATTTTTGAATGCGTAAGCAACAAAATGTCTGACGGCTTCAGTTTAAATTCCTATCGCGTCAGGTATTTCTCTATAAACGAGTTGACATTCAACACTTCACTCTTGCCAAAGGAAAAATCATCGGTGTCTTCGGTAAGTAAACACGTGCAACCCGCTAACTCAGCAGCATAATATTCCAGTCCGTCTTCAAAATCAAGTACAGCGTTGTTGGCAAGCGCAAGTGTTACCACTTCAGTGTTGGTGGTGGCAACGTTAATTCTCTCTGCAAGCAACCCAATTTTTTTCTTAGCTATCTGACGACCCGATTTTTTTTCAGCAAAGTAAAAAGCAATGGCTAAACAAATGGGTGAAGTATATAGTTGGTAAGCACGCTGATCAGCCAAACTCAGTATTTTAGCTGCATAGGGAAACAGCGGGTATTCCTTATTCAACACGGTTACCAAAATATTGGCATCCAGAAATACTTTCATTTTCTGGACTTATAAAACTCAGTCTTCAATGATTTGCGGCTACTTTTTTTGGTTTTATAAACTGCTGCACCTTCCGCCAATTGATTAACCCATTCTGAAACAGGCAATTCTTCCAGGTTTTTATACGCTTTATGTGTTATGCGTTCGAACAGATACTCTGTGAGCCGCGACAAACTAATATTATTTTGCTCAGCAAATTTCTTGGCACGGGTAACAACTTCCTCATTAAAACTTAGTGTAACCTTGATATCCATACTACAATAATACGGCTAATCCATTTTTTTTATACGTATAAATCATAATTTTTTGCTTTTTACTATTTGGATGTAAGGCGGAATGGCAATTCCTTTTGAAACAGGCCAAATAACAGGCTTTTTCTTTACTCAGGTCAGTTTCAAATGTAAGTTCCTTTGCCTAATTTCAGCGTTTAATAATAACAAAATCCGTCTGGTTGGTATGGAAATGTTTCTTTTAGCCGATACCTGGCTCGCCTTGCTCACGCTTTGCTTTTTGGAAATTGTGCTGGGTATAGACAACATCATTTTCATTTCCATTGTCTCCAATAAATTACCCGAAGAGCAGCGGCCAAAGGCACGTAACGTAGGATTATTCTTAGCTATGTTTGTGCGCATTGCCTTACTATTAGGTATCACGTGGATAATTGGTTTTATTGAACCGCTCTTCACCATACCCGCTAATTTTTTGATAAAGCACGATATGGCCTTTAGTGGTAAAGATTTAATTCTTGGCTTTGGTGGTCTGTTTCTAATTGCAAAAAGTACGCTCGAAATAAATCATGAAATGGAAGGCGATGATGATGATGATGAACCTGGGGCTGTAAAAGCAGCCGTGGTCACATTCACGGGCACCATCATACAAATTATTATACTTGATATTATTTTTTCTTTCGACTCCATATTAACTGCAATCGGCATTGTTCCGCCCGAACAAGTAGCGATCATGATCATTGCTGTAATTGTTTCCATCATAGTAATGATGTTCTTCTCAGGCTCAATCAGCCGGTTTATTAAAGATCATCCCAGCATGGAAGTATTGGCGCTGGGCTTTCTGATTTTGATTGGATTTACATTGTTACTGGAAGGCTTGCATCAGGAAATACCTAAAGGATATATTTATTTTGCCGTTGCCTTCTCGCTGTTGATTGAGTTTACGAACATTCGCGTTAAGAAAAAGCGAAAGAAGAAACCAGTAAAACTCAACAAAGGATACGATGATAACGAGTTGAAAGAAGCTGTTGAAAGTCTGGAGAAATAGTCAATCGGTGATTGGTAATCAGTATTTGGTAAGTGGTGATCAGTAGTAGGTTAGTAATCAAGCACACACGATATAATTTCCAGCGACCAGTATCCTGTAACTTAAAAAAGAAATAGTGCCGTATGGAAGATGTAAAATACCCCATCGATAAATACCGCGCCCAAGAACTTCATACACCTGAAGAAATCAGCAGTTTTATTCAACGCATTCAATCGTTACCCTCAAGATTTGATTCTGCCATTAAAAACTTATCCAACAAACAACTTGATACACCCTACCGCGAAGGGGGGTGGTCAGTAAGACAAGTGGTGCATCATATTGCCGACAGCCATCTGAATGCTTACATTCGGGTAAAGTGGATTCTTACTGAGGAAACTCCTGTCATCAAAGCGTATGACGAAAAAGCCTGGGCCGAGACAGGTGAAACTAAATCCGCTCCGGAAGTTTCACTTGCTTTGTTAAAGGCTTTGCACAACAAATGGGTTGTCTTGTTAAAAACTCTTTCAACCGATCAATTAAAAAAAGAACTTATCCATCCGGTCACACAAAAGCACCTGACTTTGCATAATCTTATCGGCATGTATGCCTGGCATGGTGACCACCACTTGGCTCATATAACTGAACTTAAAAAGCGGCTGAACTGGCAATGAAGACCTATAACCCACCGGCTTTACTCTTTACAAATCATCTTGAAACTATTTTCCCCGCTCTTCTAAGAAGTGTATCGGATGTGCTTTATGAACGTGAGCGAATTACAACCACCGATCACGATTTTCTCGACTTGGATTGGTTGAAACAAGGCTCCAAAAAGTTAGTCATCATTTCACATGGATTGGAAGGAAGTACCGATCGAGCCTACATACAGGGAATGGCTAAAGTTTTCTTCAACACTGGGTTTGATGCCCTTGCCTGGAACTACCGCGGCTGCAGTGGCGAAATGAATTCTAAACTAAGATTCTACCACAGTGGTGCAACCGATGATCTTGATTTTGTAGTAAAACATGCAGCATCGTTAGGCTATGAAGAGATTAATCTAATTGGTTTTAGTTTAGGCGGAAATCTTACGCTCAAGTATGCCGGAGAGCAAGCAACTGATCTTAACCCAGTTGTTAAAAAGATTGTAACCTTTTCGGTACCGCTTGATCTACGTGCTAGTTGCGAAAAAATTTCAGCACCATCGAATTGGATTTACTCAAATCGATTTTTGAAAAGTCTTAAGAAGAAAGTTGCCGACAAAGCTAAGTTGATCACAGACTTAGACCTAACTCAACTTTCCAAAATCAAAACCTTATTAGAATTTGACGATACTTACACAGCGCCACTTCATGGCTTCCGCGATGCTTTCGATTATTACAATCGTTGCAGCGCAATTAAATTCATATCACACATTCAACGTCCTACACTGATAGTCAATGCACTGAATGATCCATTCCTGAGTAAGGAGTGTTTCCCAACTAATTTTTCAAACTCATTTCTAACATTTGAATATCCTGAGCGTGGCGGTCATGTAGGATTCGCGCTATTCAATAAAAATGGTTTATATTGGTCTGAACTTAGAGCGTTGGAATTTATACAAACTTTATGATCGAACGGTATTCGATCCCGGCCACTATCCAACAACTTGTTGATCGTTTTCAAATTGAAGACTCACCGCCCTATAAGCCAAAATATAATGCCGCACCTTCGCATCTGCTTCCAGTAATTACGCATGAAAGTCCGCAAGGTCTGTCCTATTTTTATTGGGGTGTGGCGCCACAATGGGGGAAAAATAAAACAGTGGCCGAGCGACTAATCAATACCCGCGCTGAGGCAATCCTTGAGAAGCCGATGCTTAAAAAAAATCTGATGCGCTATCGGTGCTTGATCCCAGCCGATGGATTTTACGCTTGGAAAAAGGTGGGCAAAAAAACTTCCATCCCGTGGCGGTTTGCACTTACCAATAAAAATCTAATCTCCTTTCCGGGATTATGGGAAGAGTATGACGATGCTGAAGGTAATGCGTTTCATACATTCTCCATGATTACTGTAGCAGCAACTAAAACTGTAGCCGCTGTGACGGAACGGATGCCGGCAATTTTTACTAGTGATGAAGAAGCAATCTGGCTGAATAAAAAATCTACAGTAGAAGAATTGTTAAACTTATTAAAAACTAATCCTGCTATCGAGTTGGATAGTTACACAGTCTCTCCGGGAATTAACTCGCCTGATCTTGAGAAAGCTTCCCTGATTCTGCCAGCACCTGCCGCTGACCAATTCGGGAATCTTACATTGTTTGATTAGAAACCATAAGTCGTAGATCGCGCCAATTTTATCAGATCTCGGGTCTCGTTTACCTTAAGACTTAACGACTCAATTCCGGTTACTCGCCCGCGATGACTCGTAAACATACGGTTTGATTATTCAGGTTAGTCATTTCGGGCGAAGGCCGAATTAGGATCATTAGGCAAATGCTTAACGAGACCCGAAATCCCGCAAGGTTGGGCGAATCTTTCTACAATACGTTAATTATTAACGAGATCAAAACCCATCATCCTCTTCCTTCTTGGCAGGATCAGCTTGCTTCTTGGGGTCCGTGGTGTCAACTTTATTCTTCTTTTTAAACAAGTTGCCAAACAATTTCTTTTTAGGCTTGGCCTCTGTTGTTGTGGAGTCGGGGGCTATCGGGTCACCATATTCATCAACGGCTGCAGGTATAACTGCGGTGCTATCCGTTTTGGTCTTATCCTTTTTCTTAAAAAGATTTTTAAAGAACCCACCCTTTGCCTTTTTAGTTGATTTTTTCTGTGCTGCTCTTACTTCGCCTTCTTCTTGCATGGCTGCGCGCACATCCGGCAATACAAGTATATTTCGGAAGTACCACATGTAGCTATCCTGATCAATATTATAGTTCTCTTTGGTTTTAGTAATTGCATAAGCACTATCAACAGCTTCTGCTTTTCTGGGTTCGCCAGTTGCAGTTAATGTGTCCGTCAAACTTCTTGCAGCAGAATCGAGTGCAGCCTTAATATCGAGAGAATCTGTTTTCTTTGGATAGACAGGTTTCATCTCAACCGTGCGCAATGCTTTCAGCGCTTTCTTGTAAGTTTTTTCTGGCAGAAGCAGGTATCGATCCTTCTTCACGCGCCTTACATGGGGTAATGATGGACCAGGCATAACCACACTTTTAGACCAGCTTGAATCGCGTGGCGGAAGCGTTATTGCTTTGCTGTTAGCCGAGGCAAGTACTTCCCTTGGCTGGGTTGTGCTTTCATTGTAGTAAACAAATTTCTCCCTTTGCGTAGGCTTATCATAAATAAACGCACTTTGATAAGCAGGACATATTAACCGCTGGGTGCATGAACCCAACACCAGTAAAAGTGCTACGCTTGAGAATAAAGCCTTGGTCATGCCGTATGGATGATCACAATCGCCAAAATTAATTAATTAACCTAAGTAATCCGAAGAATGTAACAAAACAAAAGGTATAGTAAATTACTGACAATCAGTCTATAAGGCATTGAACTGGGACTGCAGGGCTTTGTTTAAACTAGCAACCACCAGATCATACGAGTCATCGATCCACCCCCCAATTGCCCTATCCCCAAGTCCTTCATTCATCAGCACGGTATTCCAGTGCTTTTTATTCATGTGATAACCCGGAACCACTGCCGGATATTCTTCGCGAAGCTGAACTGCCTTTTCCGGATCGCACTTCAAATTTATACTTTCAAATAACTCAACATCAGTAAGGGCAAATATTTTACCCATCACCTTAAACACAAGCGTGTCTTCACCAAAAGGAAATTCTTCCGTCACTCCCTTTTTAGAAAGGCAATAGCTTCTGAAGGATTCGATGTTCAAAAGAAACGTTTCAAAATCAGATAAAGTACACCGATGAGAAAAATGGCAATAGAGATTTTATTAACTCCATGCATCATTTTAAGATTGATGTTTGAAGGCCTGTTTGGATCTTTCTTCCTAAAGAAATAACCCCCTACTTCACCAAGCGAAAAGAATTCCCTAAAGGTTAATTTTTTCTTTTCTCCACTTCCATTTTGATTTTCCATATCATTAATAATTTATAGCCACCGGCTCAATCCAATTTTTATCTTCACGCATTAAGTCGATGAGTGCATCCACTGCTTCGGGTGTTGGTACATTCCTCTTTACAACTTCTTTGCCTCTATACAAAGTAATTCGACCAGGCCCTGAACCTACATACCCATAATCTGCATCAGCCATTTCACCGGGGCCATTTACTATGCAGCCCATAATACCAATTTTAATACCTTTCAAATGACTGGTGCGTGACCGTATTTTTGCTGTTGTCTCTTGCAGATCAAATAAGGTGCGACCACAAGATGGACAAGAAATATATTCTGTTTTTGAGATGCGAGTACGTGTTGCCTGCAAAATTCCAAAAGCAGTTTCGTTAATCATTTTATCCGAGCCACAATGTTCGGCTGCAATAAACAAACCATCTCCCAATCCATCAATCAATAAACCACCCATATCAGTGGCTGCATAAAGTTGTAATTGATTTGATGTTAAGTCTGCATAAGCTCTACCAATTACAACTGGCGTAGTGCAACCACGTTCCAATAACTCGACAAATAATCTTCGTTGCTCGGCAAGCCCATTATCATTATAGGTATCTATCAGTAGGACAGCGGTTGGATCATTTTTAAGTTTCGCTACCAATTCATCTGAAATATCTTTCAACTGAGTATAAATAAAATTCAGGTGTGCAGATGTTTCAACGCCTGACAAATAATCTTTAGAAACAACAAATGGGTATGAACGCGGTTTGCTTTTATTATTCAGCCAACTAGCATGATTGTAAATGAGACCTAATGTACCTGGAATTTCAAAGTCAATGTTTTTATCTCCTAAAAAGATATAATCACATGCCATGTCGGTAATATTCCACTTATCAAGCGGAACAGAATACTGATAACCCAAAGCAAATAATGAAGCTGCCGTTATTTTTTCTTTTGTTGAAAAATCTGCTATTACTCGTGGTACTTGATGCGCACCGAAATTTTGAACCTCGTGCGTGTGTCTTCTTGTATACGAGAACGGATCAATAGGATAAATCTTAATTTCAGGTATTGAATATGAATTCTTCCTATTCGCATATCGATTGGCTAACTCTTTTGCTACTGGAACTTCAGCCTCAGGTTCTTCCGTAAGGGAAACGCGAATAGTATCTCCCAGTCCGTCTTCCAATAAAGTACCAATGCCCACAGAAGATTTTATGCGGCCATCTTCACCATCCCCAGCTTCAGTAACTCCTAAATGTAATGGGTATGGTTGAAATTTTTCTTCATCTAATTTTTGAACCAGCAAACGATAGGCTTGAACCATCACTTGCGGATTGCTGGCCTTCATAGACAGTACGATCTCGTAATAATTTAAATCCTCACAAATACGCAGAAATTCAAGAGCCGACTCTACCATGCCCAGTGGTGTATCGCCATAGCGACTCATTATCCGATCTGATAGCGACCCATGATTAGTACCTATGCGCATCGCAGTTCCGTATTCTTTACAAATTTTAACAAGTGGCGTAAACTTCTTGCGAATACGATCTAATTCTTCCTGATAAGTAGCATCTGTATAGGCAATATCTTCAAACCGTTTCTTGTCTGCATAATTACCTGGATTCACCCTCACCTTCTCGACCAAGCGCGCAGCAAGTTCAGCTGCGTTTGGCGTAAAGTGTATGTCTGCAATGAGTGGAACAGTGTATCCGCGACTGCGCAACTCTTTTTTTATAACCTCAAGATTCTGCGCCTCTTTGATGCTTGGGGCTGTAATGCGAACATACTCACACCCTGCCTCCACCATTCTAATAGTTTGTTCCACCGATCCTTTTGTATCCATTGTATCAATCGTTGTCATAGATTGGATGCGGATTGGATTATCTCCACCCATAGGTAAACCACCAATGTTCACAACCCGGGTCTTTCTCCGGCTATAGCTTACCAGGCTATTACAATACTGTTTTAATTGAATAATTTGTGTAGTCACAACTAAAAGAATTTAATACAAAAATAACCCATTGAAAGGGACTTTTGTTCAGCAACTTAGAAACTTAGGAATATCCTCTTTCAGCGCTAAAGATCGCCCAGTTGCGGCCTAATCAGTATTTCTTCGACAACACTGTTTGGCGATAAGGAATAAGCCGAAAAAATTGCTTCAGCCACGTCCTCAGGTTTCATAAACCGGCTCTCTGGCAAAGGACTGGCAGCCCAACTTTCAGTTCGGGTGGCTCCCGGAAGCACAGCCGTTACCCGAATATTAAACTGCATTAATTCGGCTCGCAAAACTTTTGAAAAACCCAATAAAGCGAATTTTGAAATAGCATAAGACCCGCCATTTGGATAGGCCATTATACTAGCAATCGAACACATATTAAAGATATGACCAGATTTGTTCGTCTTCATATTGCCAACCAAGCCGCGCGTTGTATTATAGGCACTATACAAGTTACCTTCTATCATTCCCTCTAAAGTGCCATCAGGCTCATCCATAATTTGGCCGGACACAAAATAGCCGGCATTATTTACCAATACATCAACAGGCCTGTTAAGATCATTCACAAAGTCAGTAAATCTTTTTACCTGATTTCTATCTGACAGGTCAGCTGATACCACAAAAGCTTGAGATTTAAACTTCTTTTCAAAATCCTGCTTTAATTGATCAAGGTCTGACTGATTACGGGCGCATGTGGCAACGTCAAATCCACGAGCGGCAAATTTCTCTAAAATAGCCCGTCCAATACCCTTTGTGCCACCGGTAACTGCAATCAATTTGTTCATGAGAATTATTTTATCTTTGAGCAATATAGCACTTGAAGTTTACTGCATGAAGGGTTTTGGTAAGTACATGATATTTCTGGGTTCGCTGTTCGTCAGGCGCGAAACCTTCAAAACCTACTACACGCTAACTCTTGAAGAGTGCGTTCAAATTGGTGTTAAGTCTATCCTCCTCTTTGTGCTGGTATCCACATTTATGGGTGCGGTAACTACGCTGCAAACAGGTGCTAATCTGGTTAGTCCATTCGTACCACGATTTATTATCTCCAACGTAGTGCGCGAAATGACAATTTTAGAATTAGCCCCCACCATTATGGCCATTATCTACGCTGGCAAAGTTGGATCCAGCATGTCGGGCGGGTTAGGTACCATGCGAATTACAGAACAAATAGATGCGCTGGAGGTAATGGGCATAAATGCTGCGTCCTATCTTGTTTTGCCTAAGATTGTTGCTTCCATATTGATGTATCCGTTATTAGTAATTATCTCAGGTATTTGTGCCCTATTCGGTGGTTATCTTGTTGGCACCCTTACGGGATTATTGACACCCACTGAATACATTTATGGCATTCGGTATTCATTCAATGAGTTTTTCATCACGTTTGCCATGGTAAAATCGTTTGTATTCGCTTTTCTTATTGCATCCATCTCCTCCTTTAAAGGATATTACACTCATGGCGGAGCCTTAGAAGTAGGAATAGCCAGCACACAGGCAGTAACAACCAGTATTATCGCCATCCTGTTGGCTGACTATTTCTTGGCCTATCTAATGCTATAGTATGATTAAGATTAACAATATTTCAAAATCGTTTGGAGATAAAACAATATTAGAGGCCATTACTGGTGGATTTGAAAAGGGCAAGACTAATTTGATTATTGGCGCCAGTGGCACTGGAAAAAGTGTACTTCTTAAATGCATTGTTGGTTTATTGGTTCCTGACACGGGAAATGTATTTTATGACCTTCGTAACTTCACGGAGGCAGACAAGGACATGAGATCCGAAATTCGCAGAGAGATTGGGATGCTCTTTCAGGGCGGTGCATTATTTGATTCAAAGACTGTAGAAGAGAACATTATGTTTCCACTTAACATTCTTACCACCATGCCGGCTTCAGAAAAAATAGAACGTGTTAATTTTTGCCTAAACCGAGTTGGACTTGAAGGCGTAAACAAAAAAATGCCTTCTGAAATCAGCGGGGGCATGAAAAAACGCGTAGGCATTGCCCGTGCTATTGTTAATAACCCAAATTATCTTTTTTGTGATGAGCCAAACTCAGGGTTAGACCCTCAAACTTCCATTGTGATTGATGAACTTATTATGGAAATCACGCATGAATTTAATATCACCACAATAGTGGTAACACATGATATGAATTCAGTGATGGGTATTGGTGAACAGATCATGTTTCTTTACAAAGGTCACAAGCTATGGGATGGCACCAATAAAGACATCACTCACTCAGGCGTAAAGGAGTTGGATGATTTTGTTTTTACAAACAAGATTATGAAGAGTCTTAAAACAAATTAAGGAGTATAACTGCAAATGCGCTGAGGCGCAAGGTTTGACTAGCGTATTGCCCTTTATGCTGGTTGGTGCTTTCAACGCCAACCTACAAATTAATGGGATTTGAAATCCATTTATCTCGGGTTCAGAATTTCAAATACTGACGAGCCATAGTTTTAATTTTCAGTGCGTCTTCGCGCCCTTGCGGTTACATAACCAACTTAAGCCTCACAAAAAAAATAGTTCCTTTACCTATTTCAGACTCAAACCAGATTGCACCACCGCTCTGCTCTATTCCTTGTTTGGCAATAGCTAAACCCAGCCCCGAGCCAGATTTTTTAGTGGAGAAATAGGGTGCGAAAATTTTATCCTTTAGTCCTTCATCAATACCACTACCGTTATCTTCAAAACTAATCAATGCATTATCGCCTTCCTGCTTCAGTATAACTTTTACAGTTATATGTCTTCCCTCACCCGATTGAAACGCGTTGAGAATAATATTTGAGAACACGCGACTAAGTAATTGCTCATCGCCATCAATATTAAGCGAATCGCCTTTATATTGAAAATGAACTTCGCCCTCTTCGTAGTTAGCAAATAAGGCAATGCTCTTTCGTACAAGTTGAACCATTTCGATGCGCTGCAAAATTGGGGCTGGCATGCGCGCAAAAGCACTAAAAGAAGATGCAATATCATTTAGAATATCGACCTGAGTAAGCAGCACTTTGATTGATTGATTGCCTTTTTCTTGCCCCAGGTCTCCGCGCAGCATAGCTTGTTCCATCTGCTGCAAAGTAAGTTTCATCGGGGTAAGCGGGTTCTTTATTTCATGCGCTACTTGTTTAGCAATCTCACGCCAGGCGCTTTCCTTTTGGCTTCGGGCTAACTCAACCTTACTTTGTTCAAGATTAGTCAACATTCGATTATACTCTGTTACCATCAGGCCAATTTCATCATTCGATTTCCACTCCAAGGGTTTATTAGTTCCTGTAAGGGTAGTGCGGCTTAATGTGCGTGTAATAAAACGAAGCGGGAAGGTGAGCGAGTTAACTGCAAAAAATGAGAGGATAGTGAACAAAATAAAAATTACCACAAACACAGTAAGGATATTAGCAAGCACGCTTATTTGAGTTGTTTCTAATGAAAAAGCTGACTCAAAAAAAGGAACACTGAGCACACCAATTAAAGCACCTGATTCTGAAGATTTCAATCCGAAATAAGCATCATTAAAGTTAAGGCTACCAATTTTCTCATTTAGGATTAAACTATTATCCCCGGATTGAAAAATTCGCTCCCACGCTTCGCGATTCATAAGACCCGATGTAAGTTGGTTCTCAACAATTACAGGCTGGCTACTAATTATTGTCATCCCGGAAGGATCATAGATAGAAACGTCCAAATTCGAAAACCTTGCAACATTTACGACTTGGTTCTCTAATTCACTTCTCATGTTATCCGGATCAGCGCGGTAAGAAGTAAGTGTGGGCACAATATTCTCACCCAGCAACCGAGATTTATTTATAAAATCATTGTTTAATTGATCTTCAGCCGAACGACTGACCCGGTTTAATGTGGTGACGGTAACAATAACCAACGGCAACGCAAATGCCATATAAATGTAAAGCTGAATGCGGGCTGCGTAATTTATTTGCTGCCCGTTTACCCATGCGCGCAGTCCGTAAAATGCCATACCAAAACCAATCACAAAAATCCCCAGGACAAAAAAGAAAGCAAAGTTTGTAAGCAAGAAAAAAGTAGGGTACGCCAATGAGGTTACTACGGCTACGCGCCCTGAATCATCTTCGCTCCCACTTTGTATAAATCCATTTTCAATAATTCCATTCTTATAAAAATCACGGCTATCAAGCAATAAAAAATCAAATTCCTTCTCATAATTGAAACTGCCAAAACTGCTGAGAATTAATTTATCAGAAATAAAAGCAAAGCTTTTATCGCGGTTCTCAAAATATTCATTGAACCTGCTATCTACCAATAACTCAGGGAATACATTTTGAGGTATGATTCTCTTCAGCGAGAGATCAAGCACAACATATCCGACAACTTGCTCTGAACGGAAAATCGAAACCGTTGTGAAATATCGTTTGCCTATTTGAACACCTTGTGATCGGATAAATTGGACACCCTCATATTCACTACCCGAACTTTGCTTCATTAATTCATTTTCATATAAATTAAATCCACCTGTAGTCTGATCATCTAATGGCTCTTTGGCCGCATTAAACAAAAGTATTTTTACATCATAACGATCAAAATAAGAGTTAAGGAAGACTTGTTTTATTTTCTGTCTTACTGGAGACTTACTCAAGAAGGGACTTGCCAACCGGCTTTGGATATAAGCATCCTTAGCTATTCTGCGTGAACTTTCATTGAGTAGATATTCT
>JBBSBG010000055.1:0-12542 GCA_038251495.1 Cytophagales bacterium | reverse complement strand
TGACTCCTTTAGCAAAACAGGAAGTCAGGCAACTCTGGAGGCAACGTTTTACTATAAAGGTTTTTCGTTCAGCGTTCAGCCTACTTACAGACATAGTCGTTTTGCGTATTCAAACAAGTTTCAATGGATCAATCCAGATAATAGTGCCGAACAATTGATTCTTAACTACAATCAGGAACAGAAACTAGATTATGCTGACTTTCCATTGATTATTAAATATGATATTCTTAGAAGTAAGATGCGCCCGTATGTGCAGGCAGGTATTTATTATTCCTTGCTAATTAATGCAAATAAGGAAGTTAAAATTTCAGGAACTGATTTTGCCTCAGGGGGCACCAATCAATTTTCTAATCAGGCAATCATTGTGGGCGCTAAAGATTTGTTTGATAACTATTGGGGATTGATGGCTGGTGCTGGGGTGGATTATAATCTTGGTAATGTGCGGGTAGTATTAGATGTTTCTTATTGGAAAAGCATGAGCAATATATCGAACACCGCCAATCGATTCTCTAATGATAGGCTGGCAGGTATTGGCGATGCTCAGGATGACCTTGATCTTAACAACATCGTTATTTCTGCAGGGGTGCTCTTTCCCATGCGTTTCTTAAGCAACAGTTTCAAAACATCAGACCGATAGTTATGCGCCTTATAATTATAGCTTTTAGTATTTTCCTTTTTATTGGATGCGCTAATGATTCCGATCCGGCAGCGGATAAAGCGAGTTTCACCCGCATCTACGATAATAATAAGTACAACGCCTCCTTCTTTCCTATCGATATAAAGCAAACGCCCGATGGTGGGTATTTGATCTTGGGTGGTCGCAGGATTGACGATTCAAGCTTCAGTGGCATCTATATAATGAAGGTGGATGAGTTTGGAGGCTTTGTATCTGAACAAGAAGTAGATGAAACTTTTGTAAACCCGATTGCTCCTTTATTAGAGAATGGAGGTAATTACTATTTCTTCTGCATGACTTCCGTGGGCCTTCAACCCCAATTGTTTCAACTTGATGCCGAAGGCACACTTAGTGAACCAATAAGCGTAGGCGGCTCCTACCCGGCTGCGGCTGCTGTTGATGGAAATAACTTTGTGCTACTTAGCTATGATAACCTCAATAAGAAAACCGTTGTATCTGTTATAACTCCTACAGGGTCTATCAGCCAAGCTAAAGGCTTTAGCATTGGTGCAGGTGATGCGGTAGAAGAACCTATTATTAGTCATTTTCTTCGCACTGGTAAGCAAATACCATTTTTAGTCGGCAAAACAGCTTCTGGACAATATTACTTTAACGGATTCTATAACTACACTCTTTCACTTGCCTTTACAAACCTAAGTGCCGATGAACCTCAGGGAGTCATTCAAGGCCAGCAAGATGATGGTGGATTAAGTCAGGTGGTACCCTTAGATGGGGGTAAATTCGCGTTGGCGCGATTTAATTTTGGAGACAATTATTTTTTGCCTAACGCTTCGTTGAATACCTCAGGCGTAAGTTCAAGCATTGACTTAGGTGGTAATCCATTCCCCGAGCTGATTGCTAACGCGCCCGTTAAAATTCTTCGACTAACAATCAATTCAAAGAAAGTTGTCCTTTATGGAAGTGATACTAAGAGCAAGCAAATTGCCTTATTTGGCTACGATGAAAGCACTGGTGAATTTATTGGCAGCAAATATCTAGGATTTTCAAATCCATTTGAGATTGCTTCAATAGTTTCCACGGCCGATGGTGGCTTAGCGATATGCGGAACAACCTTTGTTGCCGGTCGCTTCCCAAGAATTTGCTTATTCAAGCTATCTAAAGAAGCTGTTGCCGAATCATTCCGGTAACTAGTGACCTGCAACCAGTCGCGCATTTCATTTTTTGATTCCTTTTTTCTTCCTTGGCATCAATATGATCAAGATTGAAGAAAACGTAAATCTAAAACCCTATAACACCTTTGGCATTGCTGAATCAGCGCGCTATTTCTGTAAAATCCATACAGAAGCCGAACTGCTAGAGCTGTTAAGTACTGATTTATATAAAAATGAACGGCATTTAATACTGGGTGGTGGCAGCAACGTGCTATTTATTAATGATTTTGATGGATTAGTTATTAAAGTTGATCTGAAAGGCATTAACAAACGTGAGGAAGCTGATACAATCGAACTTGATGTTAAGTCTGGGGAAGGATGGCATGAGTTTGTATTATACTGTGTAAACAATAACTGGGGTGGTATTGAAAACTTATCATTGATACCCGGTACCGTGGGTGCAGCACCGATTCAAAACATTGGTGCGTACGGTGTAGAAGTTAAAGATGTTATAAAAAAAGTAGAAGGTATTGATCTGCTTACCAGTGAACGAAGAAGCTTTATTAACGAAGAATGTCTGTTCGGATACCGAGAAAGTATCTTTAAACACGATCTTAAAGAAAAATTTTTTATTTCAAGCGTTACTTTAACTGTGACCAAACAAAATCACTTATTGAATTGCCGCTATGGTGCTATAAAAGATACATTGAATGTAATGAACATAGTAACACCAACTATCAAAACAATAAGCGATGCCGTTATACATATTCGTAAGAGTAAGTTGCCGGATCCATTAGTGATTGGTAATGCAGGAAGCTTCTTTAAGAATCCTTCTATTGAATTATCGCAGTATAAAATGTTAAAAAAGCAGTATCCGGAAATACCAGGTTATCCATCTGTTAATCAAACAGTTAAAGTGCCAGCAGGCTGGTTGATTGAACAGTGTAATTGGAAAGGAAAACGAATTAACAATGTTGGTGTGCATACACATCAAGCATTGGTGTTAGTTAACTATGGCAATGCAAAAGGAGAAGAAATTTTTCAACTCGCACAAAATATTTTATCCTCTGTTAAAGAAAAATTTGCAATCGCACTTATACCAGAAGTGAACATCATTGGATGAAAATTCAATAAGCAGTTATGATAAAGTTTATAAAAATCTATACCTGATTTTTTTTGCACATAGAGAAATTTATTCAGTAAAATTTTTGTGAATTAATTTTTTATTCTACCTTTCGTACAGTTTTACTTAAACACATTAAAACGTTATGGCAAAAAAACCCGCTAAGAAAGCAGCAAAAAAGAAAGTAGCTAAGAAGGCTACAAAGAAGGCTGCTAAGAAGAAGAAGTAATCAAGCTTGCTTGATACTTTAGTAAAGAGAAGTGATCTGAGATCACTTCTCTTTTTTTTGATCTTACTTTATCGACCGAATTAGAATTAAGGGCATCTATAAAAACCTTTCTTTCATTACCTCAACCCCTGCCCCTTCTACCAAAGAGAAGGTAAGCGGAGTTTTTAGAGATACCCTTAAATAATCAAGCGAAGTTGAATGAAAGATAAGCATGTTGGTTTGTTAATATTCTATCTATTGATCGTCACCAACAATCAAATCGCGGCTTCTTCACCAAGCAATCTCAATCACCCAATTAGTGATGCAACCAATTGAGATTCATAACCTTACTCACACGATTGCGGAAATTTAATTGCTACTTGACTTGTCAGGCCTTGCCAATGGGTTTAACTTTACAGCGTTAAATCAAACAAATCAGTACCCATGGCTAAAACACCAGCAAAAACAGCGGAAAAGAAGGCTCCAGTAAAAAAAAGTGCTTCCAAATCTAAAGCTGCTTCATTAGATAAAGTAAGTGGCGATATCCTTTCAAAACTAAAAGCCCTGGATATTGAGCATCAACTTCAGGCTAACATTGAGTGGTGTTTGGGAAGTTATAGTTACGATCAAAATCCAACTGGACTATTAGAGAATGTAACTATGGCACTTGCTGTATTTAAAGCGGAACTAGCAAAAAAGACGAAAGGGGTTACTACTGCCTTTGTAGCAAGCGTTGAAAAAGCGTTAAAGTAATCTTACTTATTTATTAAATTGAAAGCCGGAACAAATCCGGCTTTTTTTATATCATGTGTGTAACGTTTGTAAGCGTGCCTTCATACTTAATGCACTCAACTCCAAACTTGTTTAAAAAATCTACGCCTTCATCACTAGCAAGACCTTTATACTTTGCATAAGAGTTTAAGTATATAACGCGTGTGATTCCCATACTGAATATGATTCGCGAACAAGCCAGGCAAGGCGAAAGTGTTACATATAAGGTAGCATCCTGCACCGAAGTCTTGTTTTTAACGGCATAGAGTATTGCATTTTGCTCAGCATGTATAGCCAACGAACAGCCACCCTTCGAATCGCGCGGGCAGCCCTGCTCCGGCCATTCTTCATCACAATTATGTGTACCCGATGGCGGACCATTGTAGCCAATAGAAATGATTCGGGTATCTTTTGTAAGCACGGCACCTACATGTCGTTTTAAACAATGCGATCGCTTTGCTAGGTTAACGGCAAGCTCCATGTAAATGTCATCAAAGGCGGGTCGGGTCATTGAGGTAAAAATAAGAATTCAAAATTGTATATTCGCGTTGTAAATGAGATTCATGTTGAGTGACCGAAGATTAATTTTATTAGTTATATTTTTTATACCTTTTCTTGCCTACTCACAAGAGGCCCTCAAGCAAAGACCGAGTCCATTAAGTATTGCTTCCGCTCGCTATAAAGACACCTACCTGAAGATAACCTACAGCCAGCCGCATAAAAAAGGTAGAGTAATTTATGGAAACCTTGTGCCTTATGGGCAGGTTTGGCGCACGGGTGCCAATGAAGCTACTGAGATAACGATCACGCAAGACATTCAAATTGCAAACTCAATATTAAAAGCCGGTACTTATTCCCTATTCACCATTCCTGAAAAGGAAACGTGGACCATCATTATTAATAAAGACCTGGGCCTTTGGGGAGCTTATAATTACAATGCAAAAATGGATGTGATGCGGCTTACCGTGCCAACACAAACGTTGCAGGGCGCGGTGTACGAACCTTTTACTATACAGATCGATCAAAAAAATAATAAGGCCGAGATTGTTCTGTTGTGGGATTCTGTTCGAATCCTTATCCCCATTCAATTTAATGAACCCAAGACTCCCACTCCATGAGAATACTGGTTGCCTTCATATCAATGTTATTTACTGTAAGTCTGCATGCGCAGGATATTTCCGAGCTTGATCGGAGAAACGGATTTAAAGAAATACAATTGGGGATTCACATTGATAGTATAAAAGGCGCAGAATACAAGAAAGATATTATTGAAAGAAAGGAGTTTCCGGCATCTATTTATGAAACAGAACACCCCGACTATATGAAAATTGGGGAAGTAGCTGTAAAGAAGATCTCAATCAAAACATACAAAGGGCTGATTTACGAGATTGATGTAACCACAGGTAAATATCCTAACGTAATGCGCGGCCTTGAGAAATTGTATGGAAAACCTACCTATAGCATTCGCACGGAGAGTTATTACTGGAAAGGAGAAAGTTTAAGCCTTGCGTATAAAGGCCATCGTAAAGTACTCAAACTTACTTACCGATCTGGGCCAATTATTAGCCTGATGTATGAAGACAAAGGGAAGAAAGTTGAAGCAGTTGCGGATGATTTTTAAATAAGTCAGCTGTCAATTCCTACTTAAGGTTTGAGTTCTCTCTAACTGTCACTCGTTTCTTGGTCTTCATTTTTTTAGTTACTTTCTTAAGTACCAGTTTTTGCTTAGCCTTATGTTGCTTAATAAAGTCACTTACTCTTTTCTCCTCCTCTTTTGTTAAAGGGCCAGTGCCTCCAATAAAGTCTACATCCAATTCATTCTTTCTTGCCTTCATATCTCAAGATTTTTAAAGTATCTATTTATTAGGCTTAAAGCTGCTCTGGTTTCAATTATCAACAAGCGTCCTCCTGCATGGAATGCTCCTAAAACTCCTTTAAATACGACTAACGAAGCGGCTCAAATACTTTCTATCTTTGAAAATCCATACAGCATTGTACGCTCCGGCACCGTCTGAATTATTGGCCAGAACAACGAAAAGAGTTCCATCAATCCCTTTTCTGATTTCAATATTATTATAGTTGATATTGTACAAATCTAAATATGCATTGGATGGTATGTCGATTGTGAATCCTCCAATACTAAGATTCAGTTCTATAATTTGAGTTGAAGGGAAGCTCCCATCCACACCATAAGGATTAGTGCCATCAATCTTCACCACATATTTGCCATCCTCTAATTCATATTTATGTTGAGATTTCTTGAAGGCACCCTGTCTAATTAAAAACTGGATATTAGAATCTTCAATGACAATTCTATCAGTTGTTAACTTATGCTCACCTATTTTTTGAAGTTTATCCAAGAGGCTAATATGGGCTATATGAATAAATCCTTCCAACGTTTCGTCCTCACCAACATATACGTGATACCAATTATCTTTGAGGGCATCAACTATGAAAATTTCATTTTCTTTTATCCGTCCAACAATTTCATACTTAGAGCTAGGACCTTTTCTAATGTTGGTATAGCCATCAGGATCGTTTATGATCGCCAACATTTGGCAATTCACAAAAAGTGGTGTTACAAGTACAAGAAAAGTGAATAACCTTTTCATCAGTAATTCACCTCTATTTCTTATACGTAATCCTATAAATCTTACCAGCCTGATCATCCGATACAAGTAAGGAGCCATCAGGCATTTGCAATACATCAACCGGTCTTCCTGACACATCCTGAGTTTCCTCATTCAACCAGCCGCTAATAAAAGGCTCGTAGCTTGTTACTTTTCCATCCTGCAACTTTACTAAACTCAACTTGTAGCCACTTTTCTTTGATCGGTTCCATGAACCATGCTCAGCTAATATGATTTGATTCTTATACTCAGCCGGAAACATATCACCAGTATAAAATTTAAGTCCTAACGGAGCCACATGTGCACCGAGGTTTTGCATGGGCTTTACAAACTCATCGCATGAACGCTTGTCGCCAAAATCAGGATCTTTAATAGTACCTCCATGGCAATACGGATATCCGAAATGCATACCCGGACGGGAAGCTGAATTAAGTTCGCAAGGCGGGATATCATCGCCTAGCATATCGCGGCCATTATCAGTAAACCAAAGATCTTTTGTTTCAGGATGCCAGGTAAAGCCTACTGTATTGCGCACGCCACTAGCAAATAATTCAAGACCTGTTCCATCCGCATTCATGCGATGAATAGCTGCAAAGATTGGATCTTCTGATTCACAAATATTGCACGGAGCACCCACCGGCACATACAATTTCCCATCAGGATCAAAGGCTATGTATTTCCAGCCATGATGAGCTTCGGTAGGAAACTTATCGTAAACAACGGTCGGCTCACCCGGATTATCAAGTTTGCTTTCAATATCACTAAACTTTAAAATGCGACTAACCTCGGCCACATAAAGATCGCCATCTTTAAAGGCTACTCCGTTGGGCATATTTAAACCTGAATCAAGCACCCACTTTTTATCGGCTACAAAATCTCCGTTGGTATCTTTTACAGCATAAACTTTATCTCCATCCTTATTTCCCACGTAAAGAATACCAGAAGGTGATAGCGCCATAGAACGAGCATCCTCAACATCCGCGTAAATATTAATGGCAAACCCGGGCGGTAGTTTTATTGCACTCAGTGACACGTCACTACTGATTACTTCTTTCTTGGCAGAATTGCAACCAATCATCACCACAAAAGCCAGTGCTAAAACAGCAAATTTAAATCTCTTCATAAGAATGTGTATTGAGTTGAATCTCTACTCGATCAACAAATATCGACCAGTAATGTTGAATAGTTAAAAGATTTTACACCAGATATTTCTGATTGTGCAAAACCTTGGCTGAAGCCCTATTTTAAAGTTACCTTTGCAGGAATTTTCAGTAAAATGATCTCAATTTCTAACATTTCTTACTTCATCGGTGGCCGGGCTCTTTACGAGGACGCCTCCATGTTTATAAAACCTGACGACAAAATTGGTTTAATAGGACTAAACGGCCGTGGTAAATCAACCTTATTAAAGATAATCGATGGCGAACTAAGTATAAATAGTGGTTCCATTAGTAAAGCCAAAGACTGCACGATTGGATTCTTAAATCAGGATCTACTCTCCTACCAAACTGAAGATGCTATTCTTACCGTGGCAATGGGAGCCTTTAAAGAAGCAGTCGATACACAACGTCAAATAGAAAAGATTCTGCACAAACTGGAGCATGATTATTCTGATGACTTAGTTGAGAAACTAACCAACCTGCAAGAGAAGTTTGAACAGTTGGATGGCTACACCATGCAATCAAAAGCCGAAGAAGTATTGGAAGGAATTGGTTTTGCTACGAAAGATTTACATCGTCCATTAAAAGAATTTTCCGGAGGCTGGCGCATGCGCGTTATGCTTGCGAAACTCTTGTTGGAGCGACCATCTTGCTTAATGCTGGATGAACCTACTAACCATCTGGACTTACCTTCTATTGAGTGGGTTGAAAACTACCTGCGCAACTATGACGGAGCAGTTATCATTGTATCGCACGATCGTACGTTCTTAAATAATGTTATTACTAAAACGGTAGAGGTTACCAATGGACAATTAGTAACGTATGAAGGAAATTATTCCTTCTACCTGCAGGAAAAAGAATTACGCGAAGACATTCAGCAGAATGCGTATGAAAATCAACAAGCCAAGATTCGTCAGGCTGAGCGATTCATTGAACGATTCCGGGCTAAAGCATCCAAATCTAAATTAGTGCAGTCGCGGGTTAAGGCGCTTGATAGAATGGATTTGGTAGGTGAAGTGGTGAGCGATAACGCTGCTGTTAATTTCAAATTTACTTTCAAACAACCTTCAGGTCGTCATGTTGTTACTTTGAAAGATTTATCAAAATCGTATGGCGATCTAACTATTTTAAAGCACTCCACTGCAAGCATAGAGCGTGGCGATAAAATTGCGTTGATTGGAGCCAACGGAAAAGGTAAATCAACGCTACTTCGCATTTTGGCGAATACAGAACCCGTAGATGGTGAACGTATAATTGGATACAATGTGATATACGGATTTTATGCCCAGCATCAGTTGGAGTCGTTGCATGTGGATAGTGAAATTCTGGACGAGTTAAAACAAGCGGGTAGCGCCAAAACCGAGCAAGAGTTAAGAAACGTATTAGGTTGCTTTCTCTTTTCGGATGAAGATGTATTTAAAAAGATAAAGGTATTATCGGGTGGTGAGAAATCGCGCGTGGCACTTGCCAAGACATTAATATCGGAAGCTAATTTTCTTTTGCTGGATGAACCCACCAACCACTTGGACTTCATCTCAGAAAACATTTTGATTCAGGCGTTGCAGCAATATCAGGGAAGTTTTGTGGTTGTATCGCACAACCGGCATTTTGTTAATCAGGTAGCTAATAAAATCTGGTACATAGAAGATCAACAGATAAAAGAATATCCGGGCACGTATGATGAGTATGAATACTGGCGAAAGCAAAATGCATTGAATGCTGCACCCGACCCTGTGCCCGCAAAGAAAGCTGAAACTAAACCACAGCCAAAACCTATTCATACAATCAATCCCAATGAAAAAAAGATTAAGGCTCTTAATCAGGATTTGAAGAAGCAAGAAGACCTGATTGAAAAATTAGAAAGCGAGAAAAATAAAATAGAATTAGAAATGGCAAAACCTGAAGTGTTCAGCGATTTTATCAAACTAGCTGAAGTTCAGAAAAAATTTGATGCCTTACACGCTTCTCTTCATCAAGAAAATATGAAGTGGGAAAAAGTTATGTTGGAGGTCGATCAATTGGAGGTTTCATCCTGATCACTTCCAGCCAATAGATAAAGATACGATAAATCTGTTTAGCTCTTGGGTTACGGTTAATCCTATTGGATCGGAGAGATATTGTTGAGTTGCCGGATTCCAAGCATAGTTTTCATATTTATAGAAAGCGTTAGTCTTCTGAAATTTATAGCCCACCATAAGGGCAATGCTTGCATCGTGGTAGCGCACCCGATAACCCACCATTGGGTTAACCATCCTTCCCCCCTCCGATCGATCGTAGCCATACTCATCTTGCTGCGAATACTTCCAAACTCTTAGCGTGCTGCCATAATTAAACTGAAGAAAGAAATCATCCTTTCCTTTAAACAAATCCCAGGAAGCACTTCCAAAAACAGGCATCGTATTCCATCCGTAAAAGGAATCGTAGCCAACACCCACACCAACCCTTGCGCGGCTACCCAATTTAATTCCATGCACCGTTGCACCACTAAAGGTAACTTCCTTTCCTCTACTGCATTCGTTACAACCCACCAGCATACCCGATTGAAAATAAAAGAAATACTCTATCTTTTTTGTAGCCTGAACAGAATCTGAATTAACTATTTCAGTTTGAGCTGATAAACTATTTACCACCAACAAGAGCAGACATGCTGAAATGAAGGTTCTCATTTTTCAACTATTGGCAATTGACTAAGCAGCTTAATGTCTTTTATGTTTGAGTAATCGTATTGATACAAGCCATCGGCTCCAATCATCATGGCTACATTTTGATACGGGATAATGTCTAGAGCCTGAACTGTTGAATAGTGTGCAAGTTGATTTTGTGATATCGCTCTAACATCGGTTGCATCGTAAGCCTTTAGGCCATCGGGACCATCGCAAATGAAAAGTGTTCCGTTATCAATACCTAACCCATGTGGATTTGTCATTTGATACGTTGCAATAATTGTTGGCGTTTTTAAATCTGTAATATTAATTACCTCAAGCTGGTTGGTAAATCCTTCGCAGGTAGAGCCACTTCGTAGTGTAACAAATGCATTGTTACCTTCTACAACAACAGGATCGCAACTGCGAACGTGTTCATATTTGCTAATCATCGTTGGACTTTCGGGCTGTTGAAGATCAATGATATACATTCCTGAGCGCGAGCCAACAAAGAGTTTATCAGAATACGGAAATAAAGTCTCCACATCCCATGATAAAGTGAATTCCTTTTTAGCCACTGGATTAGTTGTGTTAGATACATCTACTATATCCAAGTTCGATCCATCCAGCGCATATAAGTGATCACCCGAAAGAGTAAACCGAGCCATGCTACCACCAATGCCGGCTCCTGTTGATGGCGCGGGAGCAAAGGCAGCTCTATTACTAAAAGAACCAGCTGTCGATTGAGTAGTAGCAAAGCCATCTTCATAATACATACCACCCCAGCGTTGATATGAATTAAAACAATCTGATTCATACACCTGCACATCGTCAACCCGCTCCCAACTGGTGAGAATACCATTTGTTGTGCCAACCAAGTAGCCCATCGTCATGTAGTTGTTAAACAATCTTTCTATCCTATTCACCTCTTTGATTTGATTAATATCCCTGATATCAAAAGCAACCAGATCGATATAGCTATCCGCGTAAAGCGTAGTACCCTGAATTGCTAAATCGTAGTTGCCCGGAATTTTTAAAAACGAAACTGGTTTAGGATTGGAGGGTGTACGATTGTCAATAATATGAATGCCTTCGCCAGCTTCATTGATGAAAAGATAGCCGTCCTTAAAATAGATTCTTCCCAATTGCGACATCTCTTTAGGAGCTTCTAATTTAACGGCTGCTTTCACTTGCGCGGAAGTAGAATACACAGGTTGGAAGTAAACAAGTTGACGGGTTGTCTCACAGGTGTCGGAACATGAATTTAATGCGAGAACAGTTAGAGCAGTAATAAAGATTAGCGGAAAGGACAGGTATCGATTTTTCATTCGCGTAAGGTTTTAGTCTTACCTCTATAGACACTACTTAGGCTGCAAATGGTTGGAAGGTATGCGTTATTAGTTTGTGTGCTTTTTACAAACCGCTAAGTCCTGCTAGCGCGAAGCGTTTCAGCAACGGTATGTGCTAGGACGCAATTTGTAAAAACTTGGGTGCTGTTAATGCTTGTAGTTATGTTCAACTAAAAACATTGCGTCTCTGCGGTTAATTGCATTGTTAGAAATAGATGTGCCTACGCATGAGGAGAATACTAAGCAGCAGTAGCGCGGTAACAAAAATAAACGCATACAAGCCGGGGACTATTTTGCTTCTGAAGAGATTTTTTATGGATTCCATAGTCTAAAAGTGTTTGTTTGCTTCTTCTTTGACACCAGATACGGCATAAACGTTTAAATGCTACTTAAAAATATATCGAAATCGAAATCCTACATCCCAAATCATTGAATTTCCAGCGTTAGTTTCCGATTTTAATAGCGGACTCATAGAATAACGTAAACCAGGCACTAGTGCCAAACGGTAATGGCTGCCCATTTTATAACTAAGCTCGGTACCCATAAGAGCCGACCAACTGAAACTATTATAAGGCGAGCTTTCGCCTGCACCTTCTGCATATTTTGTTAACTGGCCGCTCTTATCCGTAAGAGTATTTTGTAAAAAGATATTGGTGGCTACACCTGAGTTGATTTGAAGGCCGACTTTGCGATCGATAATCAAATACCCGGCCTGCACAGGCACCGACATAAATTGATTTACACTGTTGATTTCATAAGGCGAGGTAATTGCCAAACTGAGATTATTTTGTTCGCGGGCTACGTAATCGGCTGCATAAGCTGACACCTTATTACTTTGATCAATAGAGGCAAAATTTGAAGTATAGCCAAT
>JBBSBG010000054.1:0-12591 GCA_038251495.1 Cytophagales bacterium | reverse complement strand
CCACCACGTAAAATTCAAAAGTAATTTGTGAAAGATCTCTTCCAGAAATTTACGATCCGGTTTGCCATTCTGAAGTTTACTATCGATTTTATACACGCGCCAACTTGCCCAGGCTTGCACCGGTGGATTAACATCGCTAAAGGCCCATTCATATGCGGGCAGTTGCCCGTTGGGATGCATGTACCATTCTTTTGTAAGCAACAACAATTGATGTTTGGCAAACTCAGGATCAATCATTGCAAATGGAATAGCATGAAAGGCAAGATCCCAGGCTGCATACCACGGATACTCCCATTTATCGGGCATGGAAATTATATCGGCATTATGAAGATGATTCCACTCATGATTACGGCTTCGTTTGCGTTCGCCTGGAGGCGAAGGCATGGCCGGATCGCCACGTAACCAAACATCCAGATCGTAGAAATAATATTGCTTACTCCACAACATACCCGCCAATGCTTGTCGCTGAATAGTTCTTTCTTCAGCATCAGCAATTTCTTTCTGCATGTCCTCATAAAAAGCATCTGCTTCCTGCTTACTTTTTTCAATAAGTGAATCAAACTTCTGAAATGGTTTTGCTATAAAGCGAGGCGACATTCGCAATCGCACTGATTTGGTTTGACCGGGCTCTACCAGCCAATTGATGCGAAAGGCGGCCTTGGTACCTTTGTTAATTTTATTGACAGCAGCCGGATAATCAAAGACAACATAGTCGTTGATTCCATCTTTAAAAGATCCACTCTTATATTGCTGATGAAGTCGCCATGTGTTGGTTTCATTTTCACAAAAGAGAGCTTCAGATTCTTCATCGCAAAAAAGATAATAGTTACCTAACTGCGCATGACTCGCCTTCATAATGCCTTTATCGTCCAGGTAGATCTCTGGTTTGTAATCATCATTCCCCCAGGCCCATGTGTTGCGAAACCAAAGTGTAGGAAGTATTTCTATTGGCGCTGTCTCAGCTCCGCGGTTAGTAACGGTGATCTGCATCAATAGATCATTAACGTCAGCTTTGGCATACGTTACTTCCACATCAAAGTAGCGGTTATCGGCAAAAATACCCGTGTCAATCAATTCGAATTCCCGATCCTGTTTGCCTCGTCTGCTGTTTTCTTCTTTAAGCAACGAATACGGATATTCCTGGTGTGGATATTTGTATAACATCCGCATGTATGAATGTGAAGGGGTGGAGTCAAGGTAGTAATAGAGTTCCTTCACATCTTCACCGTGATTTCCTTCGGGATTGGTAAGACCAAAAAAGCGCTCTTTTATAATAGGATCTTTTTTATTCCAAAGTGCGAGTGCAAAACAAAGTAATTGCTGATCATCCGAAATGCCGGCAATTCCTTCTTCGCCCCAGCGGTAGGCTTTACTTCTCGCCATATCGTGCGAGATATAATTCCAGGAATCACCATTGGCGCTATAATCTTCACGCACCGTACCCCACTGCCGGTCAGTAAGATAAGGACCCCACTGGCGCCAGTTTTTTATTTTGTCGCGATCTTCAATCAGGCGTTTTTTCTCCTCAGTCATAACTCACCAAAGTAAAGAAAAACCAATCCATTTCCACTCATACAATTTTCAATAATGATCGCTACCTGTTTATCTACCTTACGTAATAAATCTGAAACCTTATGAAAAAGCTGTTCCTGCTGTTGCTCACGTTGTTTGTTTGTGGCGAAGCTCAAACTCAAACACTCGACCCCTCTTTTTATTCAAACTACAAATGGCGCAACATTGGCCCGCAGCGTGGCGGTCGCTCACTGGGTTCTTCGGGTAGTCCCGGCCGACCGAATGAATATTACTTTGGTGCCACAGGTGGTGGACTCTGGAAAACGACTGATGGCGGACAAGAATGGGCTCCGGTGACTGATGGAAAAATTTCGAGTTCTTCCATTGGTGCAGTGGCTATTGCAGAAACCAATCCGGACATTGTTTACATAGGTGGTGGTGAAACACAACTTAGAGGAAGCATAACGCAAGGCGATGGCGTTTATAAAACTACCGATGGCGGAAAAACCTGGCGACACTTAGGTCTGAAAGAGACACAAGCGATCGCGCGCATTCGCGTTCATCCTACAAATCCTGAAATTGTTTATGTGGCTGCGTTGGGTCATCCTTACGGGGATAGTGAAGAGCGTGGAGTTTTTAAATCGATAGATGGTGGCAACACATGGAAGAAAGTTTTATATGTAAGTGCCAAGACTGGAGCGGTTGATTTGATTATTGATCGCACCAATCCAAAAATTCTATATGCGTCAACCTGGCAAGTGTATCGCAAGCGTTGGAAGATGTGGGGCGGTGGACCGGAATGTAAATTATGGAAATCAGAAAATAGTGGCGACACGTGGACAGACTTAAGTGCAAATCCCGGAATGCCTGCTGCACCGTTAGGAAAAATCGGAATTACAGTTTCGCCTGTTGATGGCAAAAGATTATGGGCAATTATTGAAGCGAATGATGGTGGCGTATATCGCAGTGATGATGCGGGTGCTAGTTGGAAGAAAGTGAATGACGAACGCAAGTTGCGCCAGCGCGCATTTTATTATTCGCGCATTTATGCCGATCCACAAGATCGCGAAACGGTGTACTGTTTAAATGTTGATTTCTGGAAATCAACCGATGGTGGTGTAAAGTTCGACACCGAAATCAAAGTGCCGCATGGTGATAATCATGATTTGTGGATAGACCCAAATAATCCGATGCGGATGATCACTTCAAATGATGGTGGTGGAAGCGTATCGGTAAATGGTGGCATAAGTTGGACGGCTGAAGATTTTTGCACCACACAATTTTATCATGTCACTACAACTAATCATGTGCCTTATCATGTTGCCGGTGCGCAACAAGATAATTCAACTATTGCTATACCAAGCGATGGTTGGGATCATATGAATGTGTTGGGCGAGTGGGGTTACGATGTAGGTGGTGGCGAGAGCGGATACATTACTTCACATCCAACTAACCCCGATGTATTTTATGCTGGTAGCCAAGGCGCATTGCTTACGCGATACGACCGCACAACCGGGCAATCGCGCGACATACAAGTTTATCCAAGATTCTTTTCAGGCGAACCTGCCAGTTCGTTACCTGAGCGTTGGCAATGGACGTTCCCAATTGTGTTTGCACCAAAAGACGCGAACACTTTATATACTTGTTCGCAACATGTTTGGAAAACAACAAACGATGGGCAGAGCTGGGAAAAGATTTCTCCCGACTTAACGTATGCCGATCCGGAAACATTAGGTGTAACGGGTGGTGTAATCACAAACGATATGAACGGGCCCGAGATTTATGCAACTGTTTATGCATTGACACCTTCTAATCACGATCTCAATACTATTTGGGCAGGATCGGACGATGGGAAAATTCACATCACGCGCGATGGTGGAAAGAAATGGACAGACATTACGCCAAAAGAATTACCAAAGAATTCTGTTGTTGCGATTATCGATGAATCAAAACATAATCCTGGAACGGCCTATGTTGCTTCATTCCGGTATCAAGTAGATGATCGACAGCCGTATGTTTTCAGAACAAAAGATTACGGAAAAACCTGGACGAAAATAATTACTGGAATTAAAGACGGACATTTTGCACGCTCGATAAGAGAAGATCATGTGCGCGCTGGACTTTTGTTTTTAGGAACAGAGCATGGTGCTTATATTTCATTCAATGCCGGAGATAGCTGGCAACCACTGCAATTAAATTTACCCGATACGCCTATTCGCGATTTAGTAGTGAAGAATGATGATGTGGTTTTGGGTACACATGGTCGTGGTTTTTGGATTTTAGATGACATTGGCCCGTTGCGCCAAATGACTGCAGATAAAATGAATGCCGAAGCGATTTTATTTCAACCTACAGATGCCATTCGTGGCGTTTATGATGCGGTGTTTCAATATTACTTAAAGAGCAAAGCCGACTCCGTGGTGTTTGAAATTTTAGATGCCGATGGAAAACTGGTGCGAAAGTTTGTGGGTAACAAACCCGAAGAAAAAGCTGCAACTGGAGATTGGTGGGGAAGAGGTGAATCGAAACCAACTACCGCGGCAGGATTAAATTCATTCAGTTGGAATTTGAGATACCCAGGCGCTACGGTGTTTGATGGAATGATTATGTGGGGCGCGCGTCCGCAGAACGGACCCAAAGCTCCGATAGGCAAATACCAGGTGCGGATAACTGCTGGAAAATATTCTGAGACAAAAACATTCAATGTTAAGATCAATCCGAACTTAAAAGGAGTAACGGAAGCAGATTTGAAAGAGACGTTTGACCTGGCCATGAAAATTCGCGATCGCGAAAATGCAGCTAACGAAGCCGTGATCAGCATCCGCAAAGTAAGAAAGCAATTTGAAGAAGCATTGAAAACTAATACCGATGCAACGGTAGCGGCTAATGCCAAAGACATTATGAATAAGCTAACCGTTATTGAAGAAGAGTTGTATCAGACAAAAAACCGTAGTGGTCAAGATCCTTTAAACTTCCCCATTAAGTTAGGCAATCGAATTTCTGCTGTGCGCAGAAGTTTAGAAAGTGGGGATAACAAACCTACAGCCGGGGTGTACAAAGTGTTTGATGAATTGAACAAGGAACTTGATGGTCACTTACAGAAGTTGCAGCTTGTGATGACGGGTGACATGCCAAGCTTAAACCAGAAATTGAATTTGAACAACTGAGGTTAGCGTAACGTTCATAATATCTTTTTTACATTGCCTGTGTCTTCACCATAGTCGTTAACTTAAGAGAATTTAATGTTCTGTAGGAACCAAATATCTGTAACAGTCTTAATGAAATGTAGTCGAGGCCTGTAGGGACGTAATATGTTTCGTACCTACGGTACTTTATTTATCTATAAAATTCTATTCTACCGGTGTTTCGCCTTTGACGAGGCTTTAGTTAACGACTATGGTGTCTTCTCAGGCCATTTTTTATGCCTCTACTAAACTAACCCATTAAAAATTAAGTTTCTCCAACTTTACATTCGGCTTTGCATACTTGAATCTGCCAATCAACTGTGTGCTATAATAGCCATCAATGCCGTTACTGGAAACTGAACCAGATTTATCTAGACTAAGAAATCCATCGCTTAGTATAATATCATCCGCTAACATGATGTGAATGACTTCCCCAATCACTAAAAATGTGTTGTTAAGTTTGATCGGAATTATCTCAGATAGTTTGAGCGCATACTTCACGCTGCTTTCTTTAACAAACGGAGCTTTTATATTTTCATCAAAAGCTGGTGTAAGGCCAACTTCATCAAATTCATTAATTCCTTCTCCATACTTGGCGCTTGTTTGATGCGCCTTATCTAAAAAGGAAGGTTGGATATGATTGATTGTGTAACTACCGGTATTTTCAATATTAGATAATGTGTGCGGAGTTGCCTCACCGGGCCGATTGATAAACCCGACCAAGGCCGGATTAGAACCAATGTGAACAATGCTGCTGAAGATAGCGAGGTTTGGCGTCCCATCCTGATTGACGGTGCCAACCAGGCTTACGGATTTAAAACCTGTAAGACTGTTGATGAAATTGGCTCGGTAAAACCGCTCCCACGATTGAAAAGTTGAAGAATTGATGATTTGCATATCTCTAATAAGGGATTTTAGGGAAAATTGTTTTTAGAAATTATTCAGCTGACTGCGGGAACTCTAAAATACGAATAGTTGTATATACAACAGTTGTGTCTTTTTAATCAACTTTGACTCTTAAAACAATGAAAACTGTGCTTCATAAAGCCAACACCCGAGGCCATGCTAACCATGGCTGGTTAAACACTAGCCATACATTTAGCTTTGCTCATTTCCACGACCCAGAGCGCATGCATTTTGGTGTTTTGCGTGTATTAAATGACGATTTTGTTGATGGGGGCAGGGGATTTGGAACCCATCCGCATGACAACATGGAGATTATTTCAATTCCGTTGTCTGGCGATCTTGAACACAAAGACAGCATGGGAAACACCACCGTGATCAAACAAAATGATGTTCAGATCATGAGTGCTGGCACCGGAATTCAACACAGTGAATACAATAAGAACAAAGATCAGAAAGTAAACTTCTTGCAGATCTGGGTGTTTCCTAAAGTGCGAAACATTACACCACGCTATGGTCAAATTACTTTTAAACCTGAAGATCGGATAAACAAACTTCAGCAGATAGTAAGTCCGGTAAAAGATGATGAAGGGGTATTGATTAATCAGGATGCCTGGTTTCATTTAGGCAATCTGAAAAGTGGATTTAGCACTGATTATAAAATCAAACAAAAAGGAAATGGCGTTTATGCTTTTGTAATTGCGGGCGATGTATCCATCAATGACCAGAGGTTGAATAAACGTGATGGCTTTGGTATCTGGGATGTTGACACACTCTCAGTTAGTGCCGTTACCGATGCGGAATTATTATTAATGGAAGTACCAATGAATTAAATACGAGACTCTGCTCCCTTCTCCTCTGGAGAAGGGGCGGGGATGAGGTTATGAAAACAAGAACAGTATCGCGATTATTATATGCACATAAAGTTGACATGGGCGGCATGCCCATTCGTCAACCGTTGCCAACACAACAAGTAGAACAAATTGATCCTTTTCTTTTGCTGCATCATGCTGATATAAAAGCTCCAACTCATGTTGATCCAAATCATGCAGGCGTTGGACCACATCCGCACCGAGGATTTTCGCCAGTAACTTTTATTTTTAAAGGTGGGGTGCATCATCGCGATAGTCGCGGTAACGATAGTACCATTTATGCCGGTGGTGCCCAGTGGATGAATGCGGGCATGGGAATTACGCACAGCGAACGTCCACCGCATGATATTCATGAGATTGGCGGGCGACAGGAAATTATTCAATTATGGATCAATACCCCGGCAAATAATAAGATGGATCAACCAGCTTATTATCCGCTTAGCGCGGAAGCTGCACCTCAATTTAAAAGTGAGGATGGCAATGTTACTGGTAAAGTTTTTTCAGGCGAAGTACTTGGAATAAAAGGACCTATTCTATCGCATACAATTGTTAATGCAGCTACCCTTGAATTTAAGAAAGGCGGGAAAATTTCAATCCCATTGCCGGAATCGCATAATGCGTTGATTTATTTATTGGATGGCAAACTTACTGTTGCCGGATTTGGTATGGTAGAAGGTTTGCATATCGTGCACTTTAATAATGATGGCGCAGGTATTGAACTTGAGGCCTTGGAAGACACGCGGGTACTATTATTAAGTGGTGAGCCATTGAATGAACAGATGGTTTCACACGGTCCGTTTGTAATGAATACCCAAACGCAGATTATGGAAGCTATGCGCGACTATCAAAAGGGAAAAATGGGAATTTTAATTGAAGATTGAACTGTTTAGAGTTCTGCGTGTTTGATAAAAAAGAATAATATTTATGGTGGAAACTATTGCCAGCCCTATGTCCAAATCAAGTGAATTTCATTTTCCAGTAGTTGACTTAATTGAGCAACGCAGAAGCCGCAGGGCTTACTCAACCCAATCAATAGAACAAGAAAAAATTAACTCGTTGTTTGAAGCGGCTCGCTGGGCGCCAAGCAGTAATAATGAACAGCCTTGGGTATACTTATACGCAACCAGAGAGCAACCGGAATTGTGGAATATAATTTTTGAAACGTTAATGGAAGGCAATAAGATTTGGGCAAAAGACGCGCCTTTGTTGATCCTGACTATGAGCCGCAAAAACTTTATTAGCAATGGAAAACTTAATCCCTCAGCAAAATTTGATTTGGGCGCTGCTAATATGTTACTTTCCTTACAAGCTACACAGCTTGAATTAAATGTTCATCAAATGGGCGGTTTCGACAGGAAAAAAGCAATTGACACACTTAATATTCCTGATACGCATGAACCCTTGGTGATAATGGCTATTGGATACTTGGGGGAGATAGGGACTTTACCAGAACATTTAAAGCAACGCGAAGCAGCACTGCGTGAGCGGTATACTCAGGAGTTTTTTGTACTGAACAAACCCTTTTAAAAAATGGTAACAGCAATTATCGGTAAAGATCATTATCGCACAGAACTCATTGCCTCAGACAAAACTGTAATTGCTGATGAACCTGAAGAGGTGGGCGGAACTAATCAAGGGCCAGCACCCGGAGAATTTTTACTGATCTCGTTAGCTTCGTGCACTGCCATTACACTTCGCATGTATGCGGATAGAAAAAAATGGGCTGTTGATAAAATTAGAGTGGAGGTTGGTTTTGAGAAAGCAGAATTTAAAACGATTTTTACCTGTGAGGTTTATTTAGAGGGAAATTTATCTGCCGAAGAAAGACAAAAACTTTTAGAGATTGCGAAAAAATGCCCGGTACATAAAACACTTTCTAATCCTATTGAAATTGAAACTAAGTTAGGTGAAAAATAGTAGTAAATTTAAAGTCTTGAGTATGTAGTCGTTAGTAAATAGTTAGTACTCTGCTCAATCTTGCTAAATACTATTTACTAAGCATATAATACTAACCCAGCATTAAAGACATTACAAAAAATACACAAACGGAGAAGTAACGGTAGTTTGGAAACCCAATCAATGCATTCATTCCACCAGCTTTTATAAACTGTTTAGTGATCGGCTTCGTTTTTCTTTATTGGTTTAGCACTAACCAACGCAGTTGTGGATTTTCGAAACCAGCAAGCACATTCGATTTCGTAACTCAATAGACATAGCCTAAAGGGTGTTTCCGCGCGGATTTTCCTTGTTGCAGTTATATTGTCAGCGTAATTTTTCAAAAATGCTGTTCCAAGTAGCAGATTATTTTGTTAATAAAGTTATTATTAAAAATGCTGAGTAGACTGACTTTCGGAATCCTGCTTTTTATTCCGCTGATAAATTTCGGTCAGCTTGTGTCGCTGCGTGGTGCGGTGTCAGACAGCAATAAAGAAGGACTTCCGTACGCTCATATCCTTATTCTTCCTGATTCAGTGGTTGGGCTTTCGGATGAAAAAGGAAATTTCAGTTTTCGTGTAAATCCAGCAATGCTTCGTGTGCAAGTTTCGTACATCGGATACAAAACGCATGTCGATTATTTAAATGTGACCAGCGATACAACAATTGAAATCAGGCTAAAGATTAGTGCCAATCAGTTGCAAGAAGTTATTGTGCGTTCGGATCGCTATCAACAAGAGTTATTTAATTCTACACGGGCAAGCACCCAAATTCTTGACCAGAAAGATTTGAATGCAATACCCGTGCTCGGTGGCGAAGCAGATTTGATAAAAACGTTGCAGCTTTTGCCGGGCACTATTCGGGGTGTAGAGGGTAGTTCGGATTTATTTGTTCGCGGTGGGGCAGCCGATCAAAATTTAGTATTGTTAGATGAGGCACCTGTTTACAATACCAGCCACCTGTTTGGTTTTGTCTCTGTGTTTAATCCCGATGTGCTTGATCGGGTGGAAGCAATCAATGGCGGATTTCCCGCACGCTATGGTGGTAGGCTTTCATCTATTTTGGACGTTAAGTCAATTTCGGAAGTTGCCGAGCGAACACGCATAAGCGGAGATGTTGGATTGATAGCATCCCGATTTTTTATTGAACAGCCTATTGTAAAAAAAAAGGTAAGCTTTTGGCTTGCAGGAAGGCGAACCTATATCGATCAGGTATTGAAAGCAGTGGGCCAAGATTTGCCTTATTTTTTTTATGACTTTAATGGCAAGCTAATTTTAAAGCCCTCTTCCCGCGATGTCATCACAATCAGCCACTATAGCGGAAAAGATAGACTCAATATTTTTCGTGACAGAAATGGTGATGGCGATGGATTTCTTACCCGCTTTTTAAGTGGCAACCAGAGCCAAACTTTACAATGGAAACATATTGGACTGGCGGGATGGAATACACAAGTTTCCCTTATTCGATCAAAGTATCAGTATAACATTTCTAACTCTTTTGAGGATAACGAGCTGCTTGCTAATTCTGACATTGAAGATTTGGGAGCCAAACTACTTTTTAGAAAAGATTCAATAAGCAAGCAAGATCTTTCAGTAGAGTATGGGCTGGAATGGTTTAACCATGCCGTAAGCCCCAATGTATTGAATACCTCGGGCCTCATCAGCGAGTTATTAAAAAGCAGTGAAACAACAGCACGCATTGCCAACGAGTTCTCAGCCTTTGCAGCAATAGAGTGGGCTTTGGGGCCACGCTGGCGTTTGAATAGCGGCTTACGCATGTCGATGGCAGCCGTTACTAATAAAAATTATTTTACACCAGAGCCTCGCCTAGCAGCCAGGTATTCGTTGAGTGATAATCAAACTATAAAGTTTAGTTATTCGCGCATGGCGCAATACATGCACCGTATTTCCAATTCGGCCATCTCATCACCTACCGACATTTGGTATCCGGTAACAGACAGCATCCGACCTCAATCAGCACATCAGGTTTCTATGGCGTGGCAGCGCGCACTTACATCAAAGAATTTATTTATAAGCGTTGAAGGATACTATAAAACCATGCGTCAGCTAATTGGGTACGAAGAAGGAACCAATTTATTTCTGAACCCTAACTTTGAATCCAAACTCATTCAGGGTCGTGGCCGCGCCTATGGGCTTGAGTTTTTGATGCGAAAGGAATCCGGCAAACTAACAGGCTGGATTAGTTATACACTTTCGTGGACGTGGCGACAATTTGATGCAGTAAATAATGGGGATTGGTTTCCTTCGCGTTACGACCGCAGGCATAACGGAGCATTGGTTTTACAATATGCACTTAACAAACGCTGGGCCTTGTCAGGCGTTTGGGAGTTTATTTCCGGATCGCGATTTACGCCTGTTATAGGCCAATACATAGTATTAGCGCCAACGCTAACAGGTGTTGACTTGATTCCTGTTTATTCGGGAATCAACAATGTAAAGTTATCAGACAGCCATCGTTTGGATCTAGGAATTAAACTTAAAAGTAACGCCAGTAAGAAATTTCAATGGCAATGGTTTGCCGGTGTATACAATGTTTACAATCGGGCAAACCCAATAGGTATTAATATTGAGCAACGCGAAGATGGCTCTTTGAGGTATGAGCAGCCAGGCTTATTTGGACTGCTTCCTTTTATTAGTTACGGTTTTAAATTATGAAAACTCAATCAACAATATTAAGTTTTAGTTTAGTTATCCTGGCGCTGACGATGTCTTCATGCTTGCCTGACCCGTTGGAGATAAGGACAGTACCTAAAATCAAACCTGAAATAGTTGTGTCATCGCAGATTCTATCAGACCAATCATTGATTGTATTATTAACAAAATCATTTGGTGCATTGGATGCGAGTAATGATAGTGATCCGCAAGCGCTATTGAATCAAATTGCTATTGATGACGCTACCGTTACCATCTCGAGTGCGAATGGCACCGATACACTTGCATTAGTAGAAACAGGAACATATAGTGGATTAACGCAACCGCTTATTGCCGGGCAACAATATACATTGCGTGTTGATAGTCGGTCTATGGGAGTGGTAACAGCCATTACTGACGTGAAACCTCAGGTACTATTTGAAGAAATAGAAGCCAGCTTATTTTTAAATGGGTTTGGAGATTCTTTGGCACAGGTGAGTTACCGCTTTCAGGATGTTGTTGGTAAGAACTTTTACATGCTAAATGTGCAGCGGGTGCGTTTAAATAATCTACAATCACAACTATTGAATCCAAGAAGTTTTATCCGATTGTTAAATGAAGAAATTACAGACGGCCAACCCTATTCGGAAACCTTTAAAGTATTTCCGACCGACTTCTCAGAAGGTGATACCATTGCAGTTTACTTGTCCAACATTAGTGAGTCATACTTCCAGTTCATACGCCTTCGGCAGGATAATCGCTTTAGCTTTGTTGAATTTCTAGGCGAGCCAATCAACTACCCAACGAACGTGGTAGGTGGTAAGGGATTCTTCAATTTATATCTTCCGGACGTCAGGCTATTTGTACTTTCAACAGAATAAGGGCTCATTATTTTGCAGTCAGTTTGCAAAATGAGCAAGTAAAAAAATCATATTTATGAAAGTTCAGTGATAATCTTTTCGTGATCTGGAAATTCCATCAGTAACTTTTGGCGATCAGCCATTTCAAAATCTTGAAAATCAAAACCAGGTGAAACCGTGCAGCCACATAAAGCAAATGAATTGGGTGATTCCAGCCGTGCACCAAACCAACTATTTGCTGGAACAACAACTTGAAGCGACTCTCCCATTTCCAGGTTAGCACCTAATCGATGAACTTTCAATCCCTGGCTGGTTAAAACATAAATCGATAGACAACTTCCGTCATAAAAATGCCAGAGTTCGTCAGATTTAATGCGGTGAAACACTGACCGGTCTTTAGAACGAAGCAGAAAATAAATGGCAGTCGAAAAATTTCTACCACCTTCAAATCGATCGGGTAAAGCAGATATAATTTCAGAGGCTCTATAGGTCTCTTTAAAGAAACCTCCTTCCGGGTGCGGCTGGAGTTCAAGATGCTTTATCCAATATTCGACTGTATTCATAAAACTGATAACATAGATTTAAAGCCAAAGAAATAAAATCCTGTTCGATTTTAAATAAAAAATTTCATCTTGCTGCTCAATTTAATGTGATGAAACATTTTGTTTTCAGT
>JBBSBG010000053.1:0-12964 GCA_038251495.1 Cytophagales bacterium | reverse complement strand
CGTGCAATTGTGGTCACTTTTACCGAATACTGTTGCAGTCTGCGGTTGATATAAAAAGCAGTGGTGTCGCCTTCCATGGTTGGGCTTAGCGCCAGAATAATTTCTTTCACTTCACCCTGCGCCCTTGCAATACGATCCACTAAAGAATCAATTTTTAAATCGGATGGCCCTATTCCATTCATTGGTGAAATAATGCCACCCAGCACATGATACACTCCGATAAATTGTGAAGTATTTTCAATGGCCATCACATCCTTGCTTTCCTCCACCACACACAATAACCCCTTATCTCTGCGATGACTTTTGCAAATAGAGCATTCCTCGTCATCTGAAATATTGTGGCAGGTTTTACAGAACTGAATGTTTTCGCGCATTTTACTTAATGCCTCGGTAAGCATAGCAGTTTTAGTCTTGTTTTGTTTTACCAGATGCAAGACTAAACGGAGCGCAGTCTTCTTGCCAATGCCCGGCAATTTGGAAATTTCGTTCACTGCATCTTCAATTAGCTTGGAAGGAAACTCCACAACAATATATTAGCGTTTTAAAAAAATGTTTGTTATAAAATACGAGCCTCAATGCCAGCATCGCAAATGGCTTCGCGCATGGGCTTTAGCTCTTCTATGGAGCCCGATTTTACTGCACACTTTCCTTTAAAATGAATTAACCAGGTACATTGTTCAGCTTGTTCGGCCTTATGCTTGCAAACCCGAATCAGTGTTTGAATAACATGATCAAACGTATTGAAATCGTCATTAAAAACCACTAGATCATTTACATCGGTAACTTCAATAACTTCCATCAGCTCTACTAATTCTTCCTGATGTGCAGATTTTATATGAAAGTATGTATCCATTTAACCACAAAAGTAAAAAATTTGAACTTGAATAGTGCTATTTAATTTATACTCCTGATTTTTACGTTCTTTATCCTTTAAATTCCGCCATGAATCCCATACTGGTCATATCCATCATTCTGATTTATTTCTGTGTACTGATTCTGATTTCGCAATTAACATCTAAGGGTGCAGACACCAATACTTTTTTCACGGCCAACAGGCAATCACCCTGGTACTTAGTGGCATTTGGAATGATTGGCGCTTCGCTATCCGGAGTGACTTTCATTTCTGTTCCGGGCAATGTTGGCAAAATTGGGTTCTCTTATTTCCAGATTGTGTTGGGCTACCTGGTTGGCTATTGGGTTATTATCGGAGTTCTTATGCCTTTATATTATCGACTAAATCTGGTTTCCATATACACTTATTTGGAACAGCGGTTTGATAAATGGTCTTACAAAACCGGAGCGCTGTTTTTTTTAATCTCACGAACCATCGGCTCTTCACTGCGGCTTTTTCTGGCGGCTACCGTGTTGCAACTTTTTCTTTTTGATGCCTGGGGTGTACCGTTCATTGTAACCGTTGCTGTAACTATTGCATTGATCTGGGTTTACACATTTCGGGGTGGCATTAAAACCATTGTGTGGACGGATACTTTTCAAACCTTTTTTCTTATTACGGCAGTTGTTATTACCGTTGTAAAAATTGCTGGCGACTTAGGATTAAATTTTTCTGAAGTTATTTCTACAATCCAAACTAACGGCTATTCAACTATTTTTCATTTCGAAGATTCGAATTCAACACTCTTTTTTCCGAAGCAATTTTTTGGGGGCGCTTTCATTGCCATTACCATGACGGGCATGGATCAGGAAATCATGCAAAAAAATCTAACCTGCAAAACATTAGGCGATGCGCAGAAAAATATGTTTTGGTTTAGTCTTATTTTGGTAGTTGTAAACCTTCTATTCCTTACTTTAGGCGCACTACTCTATATATATAGTGATCAAAAAGGATTAACGCTACCAACTTACTCCGATGAATTATTTCCATCACTCGCATTTAATCAACTCGGTCCGGTAGTTGGCATTTTCTTCTTACTGGGCATCACCGCTTCCTCTTATGCCAGTGCCGATTCTGCGTTGGCTGGGCTTACAACTTCTTTTTGTATAGACTTTCTAAACTTCAAGGATAAAACTGAACAAATAAGGAAACGCGAAAAATTCATTGTTCACATTGGGTTCTCCCTATTATTTCTAATTGTGATCGTGATCTTTAAAGAGATAAATGAAAAATCTGTAATTGACGCGGTACTTAGCGTAGCCAATTATACGTATGGTCCTTTGCTTGGCCTCTTTGCTTTTGGATTGTTTACCAAGAGGAATATTAAGGGCTTGGGTGTAACACTCGTCTGCATTATTTCTCCAATACTTTCTTATCTGATCAACATCTATTCAGTGAATTTGTTAGGCGGCTATCAATTTGGGTATGAGTTATTAATACTAAACGGTTTACTAACATTTATCGGGCTATACTTGATCTCTAAGAAATAAAAAAAAGAGTCCTGCCCAAGCAGAAACTCTTTCCGATTAAAACCAACCAACTACTATCTATTAAAATATTCTATATTGTATTCTATATTATCCTTCTTTATTTTCACGGAATATGTCCCTGGGGCTAAAAAGAAGAAGTCCACAATCATTTTTCGCTTATCCAAAGGAATTGATTGAATCAAATCATGTTCTTCATTTTCAATTTGAATAGTTGCTCCAACCAAGTCTTTCGAAACTTTAAAATAAAGGACGGAACGTTTGGTTGAGATAACTTTTAAAGCAAGGTCAATATCTTTTCCAAAAGCGGGTGCAGAAAAAAAGGCGACTACAAGAAAAAGAGCAACTAAGGGTTTCATGACGAGTAAGTTTTAATTATAAACAGTATAATTCAACTATCGATCCCAGACGAAAAATGGGCAAATTTTGGCTATTTGGAAGTGGACACCTTTAAAGATGTACCATTTTGGGATTACTCATCCAAGAATAGTTCCTTGGCGGGATCCCAAAATTTACTTTCGAAATCCTGAACCTCATCGCGAATGACTTTTATGCCTTCCTTCTCAAGGCGATTCTTCATTGTGGCTGACGTTTCAAAATGATGTTTGCCCGTCAGCATCCCCGCGCGGTTAACCACCCTGTGCGCAGGAATTTTCTTATTTGTATGTGCTGCATTCATGGCCCAACCCACCATACGGGCACTCATCTTTGTTCCCAGGTAACTGGCAATTGCCCCGTAACTGGTTACCCGTCCTTTTGGAATAAGCATGACAACATCGTAAACATTTTCAAAAAATGGAGATTCGTTTTTTTTGATTGCCATCTATTATAGGTTTCAAAAATCCATGAATGGGGTGCAATTCCATTCTGAAAAATTTAACTTTGCACATTTAAAATTAATAAAACCAATTTGTAATGAAGCACTGGCTCGTCTTGCCACTTTTTGTCTTTTCAATTTCTGTTGGGTTAACGCAGCATCTGCTAGTTTCCGATTCTTCCGGTTGGACCTCCTTGCGGGAAGGTGACTTTCTTTCCTTTAAAGTTTCTGTTGCCGATTCAATACAGCCAAGATTTACCTTGGAAGGAACCAATGGTTATGGAATTCAATTCGATACACTGGGTGCATTTTATTGGAAACCTGATTTTAAGTTGGTTGATCGGTTAGAAAAACGAAAAGAAATAAACGTAATCGTGCAGGCTGAATGGAAAGATGGAAGGCGGGTGCGCAAACCCGTTACCTTTATTGTACTCCATCAAAACCGGCCACCGGTGGTTGAAGATCTTCCCATCTTTTATGTAAAGCAATCATCGGCTAATAGCTATCAAATTCCCGAGCAGTATGTAAGTGATCCGGATGGTGATCCGTTAGTTTTCAAATCTATTCAATCACAACTTCCCGAAGGGGCAGTGCTTTCTTCTCAGGGTTTGCTAACCTGGACTCCCAGTCGCAATCAATTTAATGGCTTAAAGAACAATCCGCTACAGATAGAATTTATAGTTCAGGATCAACCTGAGAAGGCTGAAACAAAAGGTAAAATACGAGTAGCACAAACACAGTTGGATTTACCACCAGAAATTTTAATAATTCCGGGCGATTCTATTATCACAATTAAAGAAGATGAGCGCGTTCACTTTAAGATCTATGTTTCCGACCCTAACGGAGACGAAAATATTAGCAACGTTGGATTTGTTTGTTCCGATGGGCGGGTAAAACCGGAAAGTCTTGTCAAAAACACATCCGTGCAATCTGAGTTTACCTGGTCGCCAGGATATTATTTTGTTGTTGAGGTTGAGAAAGTAAAAGATGTAGAGATCATTTTCTTTGCGATAGACAACTCAAATAATCGCGTTCAGCGAAAGGTTACGATAAAAGTTTTGGATACCGAGAATCTGGAGGAGAAAGACAAATTCCTTTACTTGAAGTATAAGAACTCACTCATTCAAGCAAAGTCATTAATTGATTTGTTAGATGAAAATCATGTGAAATTGAATAAAGCCTATAAGCAAGCTAAAAAGGGAAAGAAAAATCGCTCAATATTGAACGCATCGCTTGGTGCAACAACAGGTCTGGCACCTGTTGCATTTGCGCAGCCTACAACTTATAAAACTGTTTCGGCAATTGGAGGCACCACGGTGCTAACTATGGGTACGTTAGAAGCCACGGAAGTTATAGGTAAATCTAAAAATGATATTTTAGAGAAACAGAAGATTGATGTCGAAATCATGAATCAACTTCAATTAGAAGCCGACAACTTTGCGCGTAAGTATGCCTTGAAAAGCGCCCGCAGAAATAAAGAATTTGATGCCGATCGCGACAAGCTACTACCGATAATCAACAATCAGAAATTGGTTATTCTGGAGTTGGATGCCAGCAAGCCAACACCGCGAAATTACGACAACAAAGATCTAAGAAAGACTTTCCCTGATTTCAGCGACCAGTAGACTATTTTTAGAACGTTCTTTTGTAGAAACCGATTTTCCATTAATTTTGCAGTCCTTAAAAAAGGAACTCTCATCCAATGCTCAAGGACGGGGGGTGTAAACAGAGGAATGGTAGAGCGGTTTATTGCACCGGTCTTGAAAACCGGAGAACCTTTGCGGGTTCCGGGGGTTCGAATCCCTCTTCCTCTGCTAAGTAAAAGTCCCGAGCCTATTGGGACTTTTTTCTTTTACACGCAGGCGGAAAAAAGTAAAAAATAATTCTCCATACTGCCTGCCTTGGGTAAACCCTTAATTTAAACTACCGTTTTCTAAAAAATCTTTATTTATTCATCTGAACCTACGTCTGATAATTATCAATCAACTCATGAAATCAAATTAAACGCACATGAAATCAAAGAAAAAAAACAAGTCGAAACTTTCGAGCATTATAATTCTGGCGTTAGCGGGTGCGGGAGTAGGTTTTCTGATTGGAAAACTTGGTGCAGAGGCGGCAAGTTCACTATCCAAAACTGCTATTATTACAGGTGTTTTATTTTTTGTCCCCTTATTTTTTTTAGCCGTTGCATTTCACGAAGCCGGTCATGCATTGGCTGGAGTATTGGTGAAGTTCGAGTTTAAAATGTATGTGGTTGGCCCCTTTCTTTGGGAAAAAGGAGAAACGGGATGGACGTTTAAATGGAATAAAAATGTCAATACCTCTGGAGGCATGGTGCTTTGCCTACCTGTGGGGAACCATAATTTAAAAAATAGATTTTCGATTTATTCTGCTGGTGGCCCCTTGGCCAGTTTTCTATTGGCGGGGTTAACTTATTTATTGGCCACCGCCCTAACGGCCTCGGATATTTCCTATTTGCTTATGGTGTTAGCTCTTTTGTCTATCGCGCTTTTTGTCGCAACCATCATTCCACTTCATTTGGGTGGTTTTACTTCGGATGGCGGAAGAATTTGGAACCTGCAAGCCGGGGGCGACAAGTCGATATTTGAACTCTTATTGTTGAAAATTATCATGAGCAGTATGGCAGGCATCAGGCCATCAGCTTTGGATGCCGAAGAACTCGAAGAAGCCGTAAGGCTCTCTAAAAAAATTAATGCTCCCTTCGGAGTTTATCTTCATAGCTATTTTCATCAGCTTACTTGGGATGCAGGTAATGTGGATGCTGCAGAAAAACATCTCCAGGACTACATAGATGAAATAGATAGTATACCACCCGGAATTCAAAATGCTGTGTGGTTGGATGCCGCTTTCTTTTATGCCTACGCAAAAAGGGATTTAGAAAAAGCAAACTCATATTGGAATCAGTTTAAGCCCGCAGCATTGATTCCTAAAGCGCAAATTTTTGCCACCGAGGCTTCGCTATATGCGCTGAAGAATGAAAGAGAAAGCTCACTCAAAAAAATTGATGAAGCCATCATACAAATTCCAAATATGATAGACAGGGGAATCGGGATTGCGTTGAGTGACAAATTAGCTTCCTTAAGAAATCAACTAATTTGAATAGCATTATTTTTTTTCAGCCTGATACTTTACCGATTCCAGCATTTTTTTTTGAATTGGATCTAATGGAATGTCAACGTCATTGAGTGAATTGGAATACGTTCGGCTACCTTTAATAATCCTACTTTCCTCTTTTTACCAGAAGGATGTTATTTCCATTGACTATTAAATCTGGCTAGCGCATAGCTTTTTCAAGCTTGTTTTTTTTCATGTTCACGCTCATAATTTCAAGCTTTTGGCCGTAATGTAAACTGGCATTTACCTCGTATCCAAATAACAGCACCATAGTAATCAGCTGAATCCAAACCATCATGGCGATAAGCGCCCCTATTGAACCATATACCTTGTTGTAACTACCAAAATTGGTAATGTAAAGTGAGAAGCCGTAAGAGATAACAAGAATAAAAATGGTTGCTAACAATGAGCCTATCGAAAAGAATTTCCAGTTGTAATGAACAGCGGGACCAAAATAATAGATGAAAGAAATAGCAATTAGGAATACAATAAAAATTACAATAAAGCGAAGCACAAAAAGTAACTGAATCGTGTAGGAGTCCATATTTAACGAACTAAACTGAGCCAGATTATCCATCATATAATTCAACACGAGTTGCCCTACAATCAATAAGGTAACGGCCATTAGCAAAACAACGGCAAGCATCAGCGTAAGGCCGGTTGCTGTTAATCGCATTTTAAACGGATTACGTTTTTCAACAGTACGATAGCATGAATTAAATGAACGCATCAGTGCCATCATGCCGTTGGTGGCGAGATACAATGCAAAGAAAAAACCGAGTGTAAGGAGACCACCACGTTGATTGCTTACTATATCAAGCACCGTTGATGACACTGCTTCATTCATACTGGTTGGAAGATAGTCTCCCATAAATTCAATGATAGCAGCGCGGTTTATAGTCGGAAAAAACCTATTAATATAGGGAGTAAGTGTAAACAAGAAAATGATCGCTGGAAATGTAGCGACAATAAAATTGTAGGCTACCCCATTAGACCGATCCAGAATTTCATCCTCACTAATATTGTGAAAAAATATTTTTAGAAACTTGTAAAGGGAAAGATTCCCGTACCGCTTAAACTTGATGTTCTTTAACCAACTGCGGCCAGTTCTAGCCCCCGAATATTCGAGAATTCGCTTGCGAGTTATGTACTTCATGGAAAATACGGCTTCAATACATTTTGAAATACTTCCGGTGGCCTACAAGGTCGACCAGACTTTTTATCAACAAACGCAAGCAGCGTTTCACCTTGATGAATCAATACATCTGACCCATTAAAAATTTCATATTCAAAGCGTATGCGCACCGTAGGTTTCTCACGAAGCGTGGTTACAATTCTTAAATTGTCATCGTACAACGCAGCCGACAAAAATTTTGATTTGTTTTCCAACACGGGCATCATAACGCCCATGTCTTCAAGCTCTTTATAAGTAAGTCCTAGTTGTCGCAAACTTTCTACCCGACCAACCTCATAATACATGGCGTAGTTGCCATAATACACGTAACCCATTTGGTCTGTCTCTCCGTAGCGAACGCGTATCTGGGTTTCGGAAGTGTACATTACTTTTTTTTCTGAGCTGCTATGCGCATTTCAACATCTAACGCTTTTTGATACCGACTTGCATTTCGATTGTGTTCGGTGAGTGTAGTCGCAAAATTATGATAGCCCGAAAAATCCTCGCGGGCACACATAAATATATAGTCATGCTTTTTATAATTAAGCACGGCATCTAACGTAGCAATCTGCGGCAGATTTATTGGTCCAGGTGGGAGGCCTGCATACTTATAGGTGTTATAGGGTGAGTCTATCTCCTTGTGTTTGTTTAGAACTCGTTTAATTGTAAAGTCTCGCGTGGCAAACACAAGCGTTGGGTCTGCCTGCAACGGAATATTTTTCTTTAGTCTATTTATGTATAGGCCAGCTATAATATCAGCTTCATCCTTTTTTACACTTTCGGCTTGAACGATGGAAGCAAGTGTAGAAACTTCAAGAGGAGCAAGTCCAATAGCTTGTGCATTTGCTAATCGATCGGCATTCCAGAATTTCTTATACTCATCATACATACGCTCAATCAACTCATCGGGCATTACATTGTAATACACTTCATAGGTATTTGGTAAAAACATGCTGAGTATATTCTCCTGAGTAAAGCCTTCTGTGTTTGTATCCACAAAGTCTTCAAGCGCTGCATCAAATTCTGAAGGGGTTACTCCAATATTTTTTGTAATCTTTTCACCAAGTTCTTCGGCCAAACGCACATTAGTAAAGGTAACCTTCTCTGCCTGGCGCTGCCCGGCACTCAGTACCCCAATTGCTTCCAGGTTTGTCATGTTTCTGTGCAATGCATATCTGCCAGGAATTATTCGTTTATCGTAATTTTTAAGACGAGCTAAAAAGCTAAACGAAACCATGTCGTTCACAAATGCAGCCTTTCCTAACTCCTCTTGCACTTTGCGAAAGGTATATCCCTTGCGTATAATAAACATCCGATCATCTTTATCGACCAGAATATTTGGTGTATATATAATCTGATACGCATAAAAAACGAGCGTGATTAGCAAGGTTGATGCGATCAGGAAAAAAGCAAGCTTTGTTTTGGATACTTCGGCCATACATAAAATTGGAGTTCAAATTTAAATAATCTTTACCACAATGTGCATCATTTTTACCGCACCTCTGTGCCAAAGTACTACGATGTGCAAGCGCAGAGAACACAGATGCCACACAAAGGACACCAATGAAATATCTCTTATTATTCTTAATCTCTTAACTATCATAATGGTTCATTTATCTTTGCCACGGAAAACACAGAGATTGCACAAATTAAGCGAGGGAAACGCTTAATTTCTTGACTACCTTGGTGGTTAAATGTATTTTAATCACAAAAAATGTCAGCCGAATTTCTTGCTATTCATCCCATAACTCCAGAACCACGAAAAATTGCGCGGGTAGTTGATGCATTAAAAAAAGGAGGTGTAATTATTTATCCTACAGATACTATTTACGGAATTGGTTGCGATTTACTGAATCGTAAAGCCATTGAAAGATTATGTGTAATAACAAACGTAAAGCCACAGAAACTTAATCTCTCATTCATTTGCAATGACCTGAGTCATATTTCAGAATATGTAAAGCGCCTGGATACTCCACAGTTTAAAACTTTAAAAAAATTATTACCGGGTGCATTCACTTTTATTTTCGAATCGAACAGCAACGTGCCCAAGATTCTGAATATTAATAAAAAGACCGTAGGCATACGGATTCCTAATCACCCTATTCCTTTGGCAATAGTTCAGTTGCTTAATCATCCGTTAATCACTTCTTCTATTAAAGATGATGATGTGATAAAAGAATATACAACAGACCCTGAAGAGATGTATGAGGATTTCAAGCATCAGGTCGATTTAGTGATTGACGGTGGGCCAGGGGGAAATATTCCATCTACCATTGTTGACTATACGGAAGGCGAACCACAAATCATCCGGCAAGGACTTGGAATTTTTAATTGATGATGAACCCAATTGAAATACAAGCTTACGGGTAAAAGCACAAGTCATACTTGCTTAACTATCTTAATGGTAATTTTTTTTACCACAAAGAACATGGAGGCACAAACAAAGAACACCAAAGAAGATTCTTAATTTTCTTAATCCCTTAACTACCTTACTGGTTCAAAATTATTCTAAATGAACAATTTGAAAACGGCACTCATCGAGTTACACTACTTACCCTCACTCGAATACTTTTGTGCACTCTTAAATTTTGAGTCCATTCAATTGGAGAAGCATGAACATTATGTGAAGCAGAGCTACCGTAACCGATGTTATATAAATACTGCCCAAGGTGTTGGGATGTTAACTGTGCCTCTCACCAACAAGCACGACAAGGTTTCTATTAAAGATGTTAAGATCGATAACAGTATAAAATGGCAAAACAATCACTGGCGCACAATCGAATCGGCCTACCGAAAGGCACCCTACTTTGAACATTATGCAGATGAGTTAAAGAAAATTATTTACAGCAATCAAGTTTATCTCTTTGATCTCAACTTCGATCTGCTGTCATTCTGTCTGAAAAACATTTCGTTCAATCCTAAGCTTTCGGTAAGTGTGTCGTATGAAAAAAGTCCTGAAATAACTTTTCATGATCTGCGATCCATCATTCAAGCCAAAATACCCTATTTGGGGCGATCATATTATCTGCCAACTTCCTATTACCAAGTTTTTGGCAATCAATTTGTATCCAACCTGAGCTTAATCGATATTCTTTTTTGCGAAGGGCCGCGGACTGGTTCCCTGCTCCTTGACTCACGGAATATAGGTTGAACAAATAAATTCAGATTCGTGTTTTATTGCTATTGCATTAGTAATTTTTAATTGCCAATCTAGTGGCTGGAAGCAGTTTTGAATTCAGTGTTAAAACTTTACATTTACAATACTCAAGAATATGCCAAATATGGAAGCAAAATTTTCTAACCGGGTTAAAGAAGTTATCTCCTTAAGCCGGGAAGAAGCACTAAGATTGGGGCACGATTACATTGGCACAGAGCATCTCTTGTTAGGAATGATTCGGGAAGGTGAAGGTGTGGCTGTAGGCGTTCTAAAAAAATTAGGTGTGCCACTGGACGAACTTCGAGGTGAAATAGAAAAAATCTCAAAAGGAACCGCTACGCACGAAATAAAAAATCTGGCTAACATCCCCCTAACCCGTGCGTCAGAAAAGGTATTAAAGATTACATATCTCGAAGCAAAAATATTTAAAGCCCAATTGATTGGTACTGAACATCTGTTGCTGTCAATCCTGCGCGATCCCGACAACTTGGGTACACAAATCTTAAACAAATTTGATGTTGCCTACGATGTTGTGAAAGAAATGCTTGAATACCAAAACGATCACCCTACTTCTGCTTCAGATACTGACGATCCGGATGATGACTCTTCTAAAATGTTTGGAAGCGGTGCTAATCCAGGCAGTGGAAGCAAGGAAAAGAAAGGCGGGGAAAAATCGCGCACTCCGGTGCTCGACAATTTCGGTCGAGACCTTACCAAGTTGGCTGAAGACAATAAGTTGGATCCAATCGTTGGCCGCGAAAAAGAAATTGAACGAGTTGCTCAGATTTTGAGCCGTAGAAAGAAGAACAATCCGATTTTAATTGGCGAACCTGGTGTTGGTAAAACGGCCATTGCTGAAGGCCTTGCCTTGCGCATCATCCAGAAGAAAGTATCGCGCGTGCTTTTCGGTAAGCGTGTAGTTACGTTAGATCTTGCTTCATTGGTTGCCGGTACAAAATATCGTGGTCAGTTTGAAGAGCGGATGAAGGCAGTAATGAATGAATTAGAAAAGTCTGCCGATGTAATTCTCTTTATTGATGAGTTGCATACCATTGTAGGCGCAGGCGGTGCTTCGGGTTCATTAGATGCCTCAAATATGTTTAAGCCTGCACTAGCCCGCGGAGAAATACAATGTATTGGTGCTACTACCTTAGATGAGTATCGTCAGTATATAGAGAAAGACGGTGCATTAGCTCGCAGGTTCCAGATGGTAATGGTGGATTCTACTTCTGTAGATGAGACTATTATGATTCTTGAGAACATCAAGGAAAAATATGAAGATCACCATCATGTAAATTATACTAAAGAGGCGCTTGAGGCGTGTGTGAAATTATCAGACCGCTACATCAGTGATCGTTTTCTTCCCGATAAGGCTATTGACGTAATGGACGAAGCTGGTGCGCGCGTTCACATAAACAACATTCATGTGCCTGAAGATATCGTGAAATACGAAGAAGCGATTGAAGATGTGAAGAAGGAAAAGAATCGCGTAGTGAAAAGCCAGAAGTATGAAGAGGCCGCTCAGCTTCGCGACAAGGAGAAAAAACTAATTGAACAACTCGATTTGGCTAAAGCCCGGTGGGAAGAAAAAACCCGTACTGAAAAATATACCGTAACGGAAGATAACGTTGCCGATGTTGTGGGCATGATGACCGGAATTCCGGCCAACAGAATTGCACAGAAAGAAAGCAACAAGTTGCTGGGTATGAGCGGGGAGTTGAGCAGTCGGGTTATTGGCCAGGATGAAGCCATTCAAAAATTAACAAAAGCAATTCAGCGGACACGCGTAGGATTGAAAGATCCGAGAAAGCCGATTGGTTCTTTTATTTTCCTTGGACCAACGGGAGTTGGTAAAACTGAATTGGCAAAAGTATTAGCTTCCTATTTATTTGATAAAGATGATGCATTGGTGCGCATTGACATGAGTGAGTATATGGAGAAATTCTCTGTATCACGCTTGGTAGGTGCACCTCCGGGATATGTGGGTTATGAAGAAGGTGGTCAGCTTACTGAGAAAGTAAGACGCAAGCCTTATTCAGTTGTGTTACTTGACGAAATTGAAAAAGCTCACCCTGATGTATTTAATATCTTATTGCAAGTATTGGATGATGGAATATTAACAGATGGCTTAGGTCGCAGAGTCGATTTCAGAAATACGATAATCATTATGACCTCCAACATTGGGGTTCGTGACTTAAAAGACTTTGGAGCGGGTATTGGTTTTACTACGGCTGCCAAGCGTGATAACGATGAAGAGGTGATGAAGTCAACCATTCAAACTGCGTTGAAGCGTGCCTTTAGT
>JBBSBG010000052.1:0-13132 GCA_038251495.1 Cytophagales bacterium | reverse complement strand
TGAGCTTCTTCCACTAACTTTTTCTTTTCGTCAGGTACTTTAACATCGCCTAATCCCATTGACAACCCACCCTTATAGGCCATCTGGAATCCAAGTTCTTTAATATCGTCAAGGAACTTAGCTGTTTTAGCTTGGCCTGCTAACTTATAAACATCAGCGATGATAGTTTGCAGCTTCTTCTTAGTTAGAAGTTCGTCTACATACCCAACTTCAACGGGCATAAACTGATTGAAAATAACACGACCTGTTACAGTCTCAATCATTTTCCTTTCAAGCTGTTCGTTTTTCTTGTCGCGAACTATTGCACGCACTTTTATAATAGCATGCTTCGATAGCTTGCCCTCATTGTATGCAATTACTACTTCATCTGCAGAATAGAATCTCTTGCCTTCACCTAGTTCTCCTTTTCTTCCTTTCGTAAGATAATAAAGTCCCAACACCATGTCCTGAGAAGGAACAGTAATAGGAGCTCCGTTAGCAGGGTTAAGAATGTTATGAGAAGAAAGCATCAACACAGAAGCTTCCAATATTGCTTCCTGCCCAAGTGGCACGTGAACCGCCATCTGGTCACCGTCAAAGTCAGCGTTGAACGCAGTACAAACTAAAGGGTGCAATTGAATCGCTTTTCCTTCAATCAACTTTGGTTGGAAAGCTTGAATACCTAATCTGTGCAGGGTTGGAGCACGGTTTAAAAGAACTGGATGTCCTTTCAATACGTTTTCTAAAATATCCCACACAACAGGATCTTTGCGATCAACAATTTTCTTCGCAGACTTTACCGTCTTCACAATTCCTCTTTCTATGAGCTTGCGAATAATGAATGGCTTGAATAATTCAGCAGCCATATCTTTTGGAAGACCGCACTCATGTAATTTCAATTCTGGCCCTACTACAATTACTGAACGACCAGAGTAGTCAACTCGCTTACCTAATAAGTTTTGACGGAAACGTCCTTGTTTACCTTTAAGCATATCACTCAATGATTTCAATGCACGGTTACCATCGGAACGCACTGCATTTACTTTACGTGAGTTGTCGAACAATGAGTCAACAGCTTCCTGAAGCATCCGCTTCTCGTTACGAAGAATAACTTCAGGGGCTTTAATATCTATCAATCTCTTAAGACGGTTGTTACGAATAATAACACGTCTGTAAAGATCATTCAAATCTGATGTAGCAAAACGACCACCATCCAACGGAACAAGTGGACGCAATTCTGGCGGGATTACCGGAACCATTTTAATGGTCATCCATTGTGGTCGGTTTTCAACACGCGTATTTGCTTCGCGGAAAGCTTCAACTACTTTCAAACGCTTCAACGCTTCTGCCTTGCGCTGTTGTGAAGTATCTGTTGCAGCCTGATGACGCAACTCATAAGAAAGTTCATCGAGCTTAACGCGAGATAAAAGCATTTCCAATGAATCGGCTCCCATCTTCGCGATGAATTTCTTAGGATCATTATCATCCAGTAATTGATTCTCGCGTGGCAACTTATCAACAATATCTAAGTATTCTTCTTCTGTTAAGAAGTCGAGACGGTTAATACCATCTTCTTCTTTAATACCTGGTTGAATTACTACAAATCTTTCGTAGTAAATAATCTGATCTAACTTCTTGGTTGGTAGACCAAGTAAGTAACCAATCTTGTTTGGTAACGAACGGAAATACCAGATGTGAGCAACAGGCACAACCAATTCGATGTGACCCATGCGCTCGCGTCTTACTTTCTTTTCAGTAACCTCCACACCGCAACGGTCGCAGATAATTCCCTTATAGCGAATACGCTTATATTTTCCGCAATGACATTCCCAGTCTTTAACCGGACCAAAAATTCGTTCGCAGAACAATCCACCCATCTCCGGCTTATACGTGCGGTAGTTGATTGTTTCAGGTTGCGTTACTTCACCATGTGAGCTTTCCAAAATTGATTCCGGAGAAGCAAGACTGATAGTGATTTTAGAGAAATCGTTGTTGATCTTTTTATTTTTTCTGAAAGACATTTTAGTAGTAGTTAGTCTTTAGTATTGAGTCCTTAGTTCCAAAATTTTGCCTGAGTCTTTAGTCTCATTGCTCAAGACTAAAGACTCAGGACTATTTTAATCCATCGTTATCTCTAATGCCAAACCTCTGAGTTCATGCACAAGTACATTAAACGATTCTGGTATGTTCGGCTTCCTCATATTTTCACCTTTAACAATTGCTTCGTAAGCTTTCGCTCTACCAATCACGTCATCGGATTTAATTGTAAGGATTTCCTGTAGAATATGTGATGCACCGAATGCTTCAATCGCCCAAACCTCCATCTCACCAAAACGCTGACCACCGAATTGAGCTTTACCACCCAATGGCTGTTGTGTAATAAGTGAATAAGGTCCGATAGAACGAGCATGCATTTTATCGTCTACCAAGTGACCAAGTTTCAACATGTAGGCTATACCTACTGTAACTGGTTGATCAAACATTTGACCTGTTAAGCCATCGTATAGATAAGTACGTCCGAATTCAGGAAGGTTCGCTTCTTTCAATTCAGCAGAAACCTGATCAAGCGATGCTCCGTCAAAAATTGGTGTTGCATACTTTCTTCCCAACTTCGTGCCAGCCCAAGCCAATACAGTTTCATAAATCTGGCCAAGGTTCATACGAGAAGGCACACCAAGTGGATTCAAGCAGATATCAACCGGGGTTCCATCTTCAAGGAATGGCATATCTTCTTCACGAACAATACGTGCAACAACACCTTTGTTTCCGTGTCGTCCCGCCATCTTATCTCCTACTTTCAACTTGCGTTTCTTAGCTATGTAAACCTTAGCTAATTGTACGATACCTGCAGGTAGTTCATCTCCTACTTCTAATGTGAAACGCTCGCGCTTGAAGTCACCAGAAATTGAATTTCTCTTATTCAGATAATTCTTAACTACTTCAGACACTAAGTCATTCGTATGATCATCGGTAGTCCAACTGTCTAAGCTGATGTCAGCAATCAAGTTAACCTCTTCAGGTACATTATAATTGCTTTCATCGCGATAGATGTTCTTGTCAGGGAAGAGATTGTTTTCAATCACCTTACCAGAAAATTTAACTCCTTTGCTGATTAACTCATCACCAAACTTGTGTGTTACACCCTGACTGGTTTTGCCAGTAAGTAACGTAGTAAGTTTCTTAACCATATCAGCACGCAACTCAGTAAGTTGTTTGCTATAACGATTCTTCAATGTATCCAATTCTTTCTTAGACTTAGTACGAACGTCTTTGTCGCGTTTTGGTCTTGAGAACAACTTGGTTTCTATTACCACACCTTTCAACGATGGAGGTGCCTTCATAGAAGCATCTTTCACATCACCGGCTTTATCACCGAAGATTGCTCTAAGAAGTTTTTCTTCCGGAGTTGGATCTGTTTCACCTTTTGGTGTGATTTTACCGATAAGGATGTCACCTTCTTTTACTTCTGCACCAATGCGAATGATACCGTTTTCGTCAAGATGCTTAACAGCTTCTTCACTTACGTTAGGGATTTCAGAGGTTAACTCTTCTTCACCACGTTTTGTATCACGCACTTCTAATTCAAATTCCTCAACGTGAATCGATGTATAAATATCCTCGCGCACAACGCGTTCAGAAATTACAATCGCATCCTCGAAGTTGTATCCCTGCCAAGGCATGTAGGCTACTAACAAGTTGCGGCCTAGTGCTAACTCACCGTTAGCGGTTCCGTAACCCTGACACAGCGGTTGCCCTTTAGATACTTTATCACCTTTCTTCACCAATGGTGTAAGGTTGATGCAAGTATCCTGATTGGTTCTTCTAAACTTAATCAGGCTATAAGATTTCACTTCGTTATCAAAGCGAACCAACTCCTGCTCTTCGGATACTTCGTAACGAACTACAATCTTATTCGCATCTACGAATTCAACTGTACCGCTTGCTTCGGATAAGATTAATGTACGTGAATCCAAGGCTATTCTTCCTTCAAGACCAGTACCTACTATAGGTGCTTCTGGTCGCATCAATGGAACAGCCTGGCGTTGCATGTTCGATCCCATCAAAGCACGGTTGGCATCATCATGCTCCAAAAATGGAATCATAGATGCAGCAATCGATACAATCTGATTAGGAGCAACGTCCATATACGTGATTTCACTTGGCTCAACTACCGGGAAGTCACCTTCAAAACGTGCCTTCACTTTGTCTTCCTCTAAATCTCCGTTAGATTTAATCTTAATATTCGCCTGAGCAATGTTGTGTGTGTCTTCTTCTTCAGCAGTCAGGAATATCACATCCTTTCCTTTTACTTTTCCATTCTCAACTTTACGGTAAGGTGTTTCGATAAAGCCCATCTTGTTCACTTTGGCGTGAACGCAGAGAGACGAAATCAAACCGATGTTCGGACCTTCCGGGGTTTCAATGGTACACAAACGACCGTAGTGGGTATAATGCACGTCACGTACTTCAAAACCTGCACGCTCACGTGAAAGACCACCGGGACCAAGGGCAGACATCCTACGCTTATGCGTGATCTCTGCCAATGGGTTAGTCTGATCCATAAATTGAGAAAGCTGATTCGTTCCAAAGAACGAATTGATTACTGAAGACAACGTACGCGCATTGATCAAATCAACCGGCTTGAAGTCTTCATTATCGCGAACGTTCATTCTTTCTTTGATTGTTCTTGCCATACGAGCAAGACCAACACCAAACTGAGAATACAATTGTTCACCAACAGTTCTTACACGTCTGTTGCTCAAGTGATCTATATCATCGACAACAGCCTTTGAATTGATCAAACCGATTAGGTACTTAACAATAAGAATGATATCCTCAGTTGTTAATACGCGCTGATCAAAGCTAAGATCAAGACCTAATTTCTTGTTGATTCTGTAACGACCAACTTCACCTAAGTCATAACGCTTCTCGCTGAAGAACAAGCTTTGAATAATATCACGCGCTGTTTGTTCGTCAGGAGCTTCTGTATTTCTAAGTTGACGATAGATTTGTTCTACCGCTTCTTTTTCTGAGTTTGAATTATCTTTAGCAAGTGTGTTGAATATGATGTGGTAATCAGCCACGTTCACATCTTCACGATGCAGAATAATTGATTTCACACCAGACTCAATGATAGTGTCTACATCTTCGGCAGTAATCACATGATCACGTTCTAATAACACTTCATTTCGATCGATGGAAACTACTTCGCCAGTATCTTCATCCACGAAGTCTTCAGTCCACGTTTTCAAAACCCGAGCCGCTAATTTACGATCAACCGTTTTCTTCAACGTGTTCTTATTAGCTTCAATCTCTTCCGACAATCCGAAAAGATCTAGGATATCTTTATCTGTACCATAACCAATAGCGCGAAGCAATGTGGTTACCGGGAATTTCTTCTTACGATCGATGTACGCGTACATTACTGCGTTTACATCAGTAGCAAATTCAATCCACGATCCTTTGAAAGGAATAATCCGCGCAGAATAAAGCTTTGTTCCATTCGTGTGTTTACTCATGGCGAAAAACACACCCGGAGAGCGGTGCAATTGCGAAACAATTACGCGCTCAGCTCCATTGATTACGAATGACCCTTTCCCGGTCATGTAAGGAATGTTACCTAGGAATACTTCCTGCTCGATAGTTTGGAAATCTTCGTTGTCCTCGTCATTACACGTTAAACGTAACTTGGCCTTTAACGGCACAGAGAACGTGAGTCCGCGATCAATACACTCATCCACATTATACTTAGGCGGATCGATTGTATAATCAACAAACTCAAGCACGAAGTTTTCGCGTGAGTCGGAGATAGGGAAGTTCTCTGCAAATACTTTGAAGAGTCCTTCATTTTGTCGTTTCTCTGCAGGTGTTTCTATCTGCAAGAAATCTTTGAACGATTGTAGTTGGATATCCAAAAAGTCAGGATATTCCAAAACCTTCTCAATTGTTGAGAAGTCAATTCTATTAGTTGCTGTCTTCTTTGCCAAGGTACTTTAGGTTTAAATTTCCTGGACTAGACTAAAAATTACTGTGGATACTGCCATTGCTGGCATAAATAGGAAAAGCCCTCCCGATAGCTATCGGGACAGCTATCGGTGAGGTTACATTTCTCCTCTTCAGACGGTATCCGCGTCTCTCAAGTTATTATTTCAACTCGATTTCGGCACCAGCCTCAACAAGTTGCTTCTTGAGACTTTCAGCTTCGTCTTTAGGTAAGCCTTCTTTGATCGTTTTAGGAGCTCCATCAACTACATCCTTAGCTTCTTTCAAGCCAAGGCCAGTCAATTCCTTCACAAGTTTTACAACCTGAAGTTTATTAGGACCAGCAGCCTTCAATACTACATCGAAGTTGGTCTTTTCAGCAACGGCAGCACCAGCAGCGGCACCGGCAGCAGGGCCAGCAGCAACAGCTGCGGCAGCAGGCTCGATGCCATGAGTTTCTTTTAAATAAGAAGCTAATTCATTTACTTCTTTTACGGTAAGTTCTACCAGTTGATCGCCAAGAGTTTTTACGTCAGCCATGATTTGTTAAGTGTTTAAATTTTTCTTTTTTATTACTGTTTTCTTTCTTCCAGTGTTTTCACCAAGCCAGCTAGTTTGTTCTTGCCACTTAATAGGCCAGACAATACATTTTTGGCAGGAGATTGCAACAAGAAAATAATATCGCCAATGAGTTCGTTCTTTGACTTCATCTCACTAAGCGTGTTCAAATGTTCCGCCCCAATAAATATGGAAGCATCGATGGAGGCGGCTTTTAATGCAGGCTTACCTTCTAATTTTAGTTGGTATTCCTTAATGGCTTTTGCAGGTGTGTTCCCAGCCTCTTTCGAGAAGATAACACCTGAGAAACCGTGTAACACTTGGAACATTTCCTCAAAATTTCCTTCTTGTTTTTCTAAGGCTTTGCGTATGAGAGTGTTTTTATAAACCCCATACTCAATACCTGATTGGAAACAAATTCTGCGGAATGCATTGATCTGAGCTACCGTTAAGCCGGAAGCATCTGTAATATAAAAATGGGCGTTCTGAGAAAACTTCTCAGCCAACTCATCTATTTTTTGCGCTTTTTCTTCCCTGGTCATGATTGTAAATAAATTAACCTGCTATTGAACCTGTATCAACCTTAATGCCTGGGCTCATTGTACTTGAAAGACTAATACTCTGTAAGTATGTACCTTTTGATGAAGCGGGCTTAAGTTTAGTCACCGTGTTAATAAGTTCAGCAGCATTGTCTCTTATTTTCTCTGCGCTGAAGGAAACCTTACCCACGCTGGCGTGTATGATACCTTGTTTGTCTATTTTAAAATCTACTTTACCAGCCTTCACTTCTTTGACAGCTTTCGCTACATCGAGTGTTACTGTTCCTGACTTAGGATTTGGCATAAGACCACGTGGCCCAAGTACTTTACCTAACTTACCTACTTTAGCCATTACTGTTGGCATAGTAATGATTACGTCAATATCTGTCCAACCTGCCTCAATCTTCTTTATATAGTCATCCAATCCCACATGTTCTGCACCAGCATCCTTTGCTTCTTGCTGCTTATCAGGCGAGCAAAGAACTAAAACACGAACAACTTTACCCAAACCATGCGGAAGGCTAACAACGCCACGCACCATTTGATCTGATTTCTTAGGGTCAATACCCAAACGAATATCCACATCCACTGAAGAATCAAATTTTGCAAACGTGATATCTTTCAATACTTGAGATGCTTCAGCCAGAGTGTAAATTTTCTCTGCATCATACTTGGCTAAAACAGCCTTTCTATTTTTTGTCAACTTTGCCATTGTCCTTATTATTTATCCCAAGGGGCATTTCCACTTACTGTAACACCCATGCTGCGTGCAGTACCAGCCACCATTTTCATAGCTGACTCAACTTTAAACGCATTCAAATCAGGCATTTTTATTTCTGCGATTTTCTTAATCTGATCCCAGGAAATAGAACCCGTTTTAACACGGTTAGGCTCCTTCGATCCTTTTTGAATTTTGATTGCTTCCATAATTAATATGGCAGCTGGAGGTGTCTTTATTACAAAGTCGAAAGACTTATCATTATAAATAGTTATAAGCACCGGCAACACTTGCCCTTGCTTCTCCTGAGTTCTTGCATTAAACTGCTTGCAAAAATCCATAATGTTCAAACCTTTTGAACCCAAAGCAGGACCAATAGGGGGTGCCGGATTTGCCGCGCCTCCCTTTACCTGCAATTTCAAATAACCTGTTACTAACTTAGCCATCGTATTACTAGTCTACCTTTTCAACCTGCATATAACTCAACTCAACAGGTGTATTCCTTCCGAAAATTTTAACCATGACATTGAGCTTCTTTTTATCTTCAAAAATCTCCTCGACTGCACCTGTAAATCCGCTAAATGGACCATCCATTACTTTCACAGATTCGCCTTTAATAAAAGGAGTCTCTAATTTCTCTTCAAACTGATCGATCTCATCTACTTTACCCAGAATGCGATTTACTTCAGTTTGCCTTAAAGCAACCGGCTCTTTAGAAGTTGCACTTGACCCATTAGTGCCAAGAAATCCTATCACGCCTGGTATATTATTTACCGTGTGATAAGCTTCTCCGTTTGAAAGATCGGCCGAAACAAGAACATAACCGGGAAAGAAATTTCTCTCTCGCACCCGTTTTTTTCCATTTCTCATTTCATATACCTTCTCCGATGGGATCATGATCTGTGGAATAAACTCGACTAGTTTAGACCTTTCGATCTCAGATTCCAGGTAAGATTTTACTTTCTTTTCCTGACCGCTGATTACGCGTAAAACATACCACTTTAGCTCACCCATCAGAATTTCTTTTATAATTCTTTATAAAACCAAGCCAAAGCATTCTTAAAACCTAAATCAACAAACCCAATCAAAATGGCAAATATCAAAGAGGCAACCAGCACCAGAATAGCACTGCTTTGCAATTCATTGAATTTTGGCCACAAAACCTTATTGCGGATTTCATCAATGGAGTCTAAAATATAGTTCTTAACGTTTTCCATCCATTTTTATAATTCTTTGCACGGGCGGAGAGACTCGAACTCCCAGCCAACGGTTTTGGAGACCGCTACTCTACCAATTGAGCTACGCCCGTTTACTGTTCGCTCCCTTCCAAACTGCCCGTACAACCCTCAATTTAAAAGGACTGCAAAGGTAGAATAAGAGCCAAAGAAAACAAAAGCGTTTCCAAGAAAAATATTAGAAACGCTTTCTATTGATTATCAGATATTTACCTCGTTTTGACTAAAGTCTGGGAGGTATTAAACTTATTAGTCAAGGATTTCAGTAACCTGACCTGATCCTACGGTGCAGCCACCCTCGCGGATAGTAAAACGAAGAGTGAAATTGGAAATATCCTAGAATCTTTTCCCAACAAGCAATGAAAATATGTTCAATGCATCGTCATTAGAATCATATTGAAGCCAGGCCCTAGCACCAATTAAAAAACCACTTTTTAACGAATAGTCATAACTTATATAAGCTAGGCCACCAAACGAAGACGAACGAGCAGGAAAGTTTAAGAAGTTGGGATATGGATAAGTAGTAAAGAGGCCGAGAACTTCAGGATTTGAAGTAGTTTGATATCTGAATAACGTACCTAAACTGCCTTGAAGGTGATGGCGTGAGCTGCGATAAAAGCTAAACCCTAATGCAAGGCCACCCTGCATGCCACCCGTAGTAAAGTCAACTTTGGCAGTATCAATTTGCCCGCTGCTTGTCCAAAAATCTACATCTACTTTGCCATGGTGCATGGTTGAACCCAAAAATCCAATTACTTGTAATTTTTTATGAATTGCGTGGCTATATGCTACCGTTAAAGCAGAACCCCAAACAAAATCAGTACCATGTTGAGATGGCCCAAAGAAGACTTGCATGGAGTTTTTGGGTAGGGCATCGTTATCCTGAGCAAATAAATTACCGCCAACAAGTAGAATTAATATTAATAAAAATTCTTTCAAAGTCTCCTTTTATAAGTACCTAAGATAGTCAACTCCTCCCAGCCTATAGAGGTGTAATAGAATTGCTGAAATGTTACAACTATTTGTTCATCAACCAATTTTGCATCCAGAACTGTCCCTGCACGGTTAACAGTTTTTTCAACTATTTTAAGAATTTTAGTAGCGTTATAATATCTTACATAGCCAAATATGCCTGAAACAGCGTAGCCTGTAGAAAGATAATTCCCTGCATCATCTACAAAAATGCCAGTTTGAGGAATCCACAGATACACCTGTTGATAATATAAATTTTCCTCTCCGCCCACTTTACCTGTAATTAGTTCCATGAAATATTTTGCCGAATCGCTTTGCAAATTGGCTTCCTTTAAAATATCCGAAGAAAAAATACTATCGCCATCAAGATCAACGGGTTTTTCGCTTTTCAACCCAATAACATCGTATTTGCCGTCTAATTCTCTGGATGGATTTGCAAACACCTTTTCGTCAGCCGGAAACACAATCTCTTTTTGGCATCCAAAAAGAGAAATCGCAATTAAAAAAATTACTCCAGTTTTTAAATATTGCTGCATAACGGGTATTGTTTTTTACTGAACCCGCTTGGGTTCTACACTTATGGAATAGACGTTGTTGGAATATTCCCTTGAATTATATGGAAACCCACTAACAACTACTTTGTCAGCAAAATTTACGATAACCGGTCCCATTTCATAACTTCCCAGTGTGGTTTCGCGCGTTACAGTATTCGAAACGGTATTCTCCAAACTTGCCCCAAACTTAAGGCCGATTTTCTTCAGTAACGTGCCTTCTATTGCAAAGTTAGTTGCAAACTTTACCGTTTCCGTAGTTGACGTTGTAACCTTAGTAGGACTATCTGACTCCTCGATATCGATTCTGAAAACTGTTAGCCCACTATTTTGCAGAAAAAAACACGTTTAATGGGTCGTACGCCATCCTTCAGTTCCTTTTTTTATAAGTAGCGTTTATCCTCAATTCTTCCCAACCTGAGCTCGTATAGTAATACTGTGCCAACTGTATTACTATCAAACCTTCATTCACTACTTTGGCATCCAAAATTCTACCGTATCTATTTGAATCACCGCCTTTTAAGGCAATTCGGTTATCTTTTTCGGTATAATAAAAGCGAGCTAATAGACCAGCCAGACCATATCGGGTACTTAAGTAATTGGCTTTTTCGTCTACTGTGATAGACACCAAGGGTGCATAAACAAATAATTTCGGAACATATAATGTTGTATCGTGATCATCGCGCTCAGTGAAAAAATGAACGAAATATTCGTTCGAATCTTTCCATTTATTGGCTTCATTAAGAATATCGGAAGAAAATATACCATCCATGTCTAAGTCAACCGGCTTTGTGGCCTCAAACTTTGTAACATCGTATTTACCATCAAGTTTAAAAGACGGGTTTTTAATAAATACTTGCTCTACGGGAAACTCAGGCTCAGGATCATTGCATGAAAAAGATATCACAGTTAACACAAGCAAATTAAATAACTTAAATTTAAAATTATTTTTCATAAGGATTTGAATTATTGTACCCTTCGGGGTAAAACATTAACTGAAATTGTACTATTCCGATAATCTCTTATTTTTGAATAATTCAATGGATCTGCTTTAGAGAAATCATAGGGTTCTGTTATTATTTTATCAGCGAAATTAATGACGAATGTTCCCAACGGGTTGCTGGTTAACGTTTGTGAAACGGTTAACTCCTTAGTCTCGGTAAATTTGGATGAAGCACCAAATTTTAGTCCTACTTTGGCAGTTTCACCCAATGGAATGTTGAATTCAAAGTTAGTTGCAAACTCTGCTGATTGGGTGATTTTTGATGTTACTATTGTTGGATTGTCTGTTTCTTCAAAGTCTATTCGGAAAGTTGTTGAGTAACTTGACAAATCCCAAGGAACAAGCGGCATGTTTATATGTTGGGGATTGGCTGTTACAGTATTAATATAGTAGTAGGTGGATCTAAAAGGCCAAAATCCTTTCTTCTCAGACCTATATGTTATGTTGAAAAGGGTTGCTCCATTTAAATACTTGGAATTAGGTACATTAGCTATACCATTTCTACCTTGCACAAAGGCATTCGCTCTTATCTCAAAGTTTCCATCAGTCCAACCTGAATTATTTTTGCCTTCTCGTGCGTACGGATCTCCAGTTACGGCATTTGAAATTTGTCTATAAATTGTTAGTGCGTTATCAACTATTTCGAAATACGTAATTGTTTCAACGAAATCGTACCTAAGTGGACTCACTATATTGGTTGGTGTAATGTTATAATAGATATAATCACGTTGCCAGCCATCTGCAGGATTATGAATTGTGAACGCATCGTGTAACTTTTGATCCAGCTCATAATCAAAAACCGTTCTCAAATTAACTCCCCTATGCAAATTAGTAGTATTGAGTTCATTGTCAAAAACATCATCCACAAATTTGTAATTCACCCCTTCACTATTGGTCAACACCCTCTCAGATTTCAACAACTCATACCCAGGCTGCCCCTTATACATCATCCGTTCATTGTCTTTAATCACCACAACTGGGTAAGAAGGAATCAATTCTGAATCCAGCATATATTCTTCGCCCTCCGGGCTAATGATAGGCACATCATTAGTGTTTGAAAGGCGGATGGCCACAAACGGAATCTGACTTTCGGAGTCCCACTTTTCAGCAGAGAACGAATTTTCGGGCAACGAAGGAACAAACATAGTAAGCAGAGGCGCCTCCCTCTCAATAGCTCTCAATTTATCAATTCCTCCAAAATGAGGAGCAAGAGTTTCTTCAAAACTTTTGCCAGAGCTAAGTTTTTTATCCTTCACCAAAGCATATAGCACATCATAATCGCCATTGCTCATTTTCATAGCTTCGTTTTTTAAGAACCCGCGCACAGTTGGTTCGCTGGCTAAAGCTACTGAAAAGGCTTTGCTAAATTCGTACTTAGGTTTGTCATTGCCTTTGGCTAAGGGCGCAATGATGTTAAGATTTTCGTCTCTTTGACAGGAGAAAAGTGAAAAGACGATTACAAGAACTAATGCAATTTTGCCGATGAAGAATCGACAATTTTTGTTTTTTGCTTTCATAGTGGTGGTGATTAATGTGCATGCTACTCTTGTGGGGGGGGCGGCGGGGGAGCCGGGCCGCCCACCGCCCCGACGAGT
>JBBSBG010000051.1:0-13228 GCA_038251495.1 Cytophagales bacterium | reverse complement strand
CACTTGTGGCGATGGGATTACTTTATTTGGTGCGAAGATATTTCCCTAAAAATGGGTCATTTATTTTTCGGCATGCCTTGTCAAATTTATTTAGACCTAACAATCAGACGCAAGTGCTATTGGTTACGATTGGGTTGGGAGCTTTTATTATCTCTACACTAAATATTATTCAAAGTAGTTTATTGAACCAGGTAGAATTCCGGGGCAACGAAAATCAATCGAATACCATTTTATTTGATATTCAATCCAGCCAAAAAGATGATGTTGTCAAATTAATAAGTAAACATAACCTTCCCGTTAATCAGGTTGTGCCTATTGTTACTTGCCGCTTAAGCGGGATCAATGGATTTACGGTGGAAAAACTTCAGGACAGCGACTCGGTAAAAATTCCAAACTGGGCGCTCACCCGCGAATATCGGGTAACCTATCGGGATAGTCTGCATAGTTCGGAAGAGTTAATTGAAGGCGAGATGCACTTATATAAAGCAGGCGCTCAGGACTCTGTAGGTGTTACTATCTCAGAAGGCATGCATGAGACCTTAAAAGTAAAAGTGGGCGACACGCTCATGTTTGATATTCAAGGCGTGCCAATCAAAACGTTTATAAGCGGAATTCGCAAAGTAGAATGGCCAAATGATCCACCAAATTTTATTTTTGTTTTCCCCAACGGGGTGTTAGAAAATGCACCACAGATTTGGGTGGCAACAACCCGTGTTGATAATCCGTCAGAGGCCATTCAATTTCAGCAAGAACTCGTTTTTGGATTTCCGAACGTTTCGCTTATTGATCTCAAATTAATTCTTAGCACAGTGGATGAATTATTCAGCAAGATTGGCTTAGTGGTTCGCTTTCTTGCTTTGTTCAGCATTGTTACCGGATTAGTTGTGCTGGCTGGCGCAGTGATGAACAGTAAATTTGCACGTATAAAAGAAAATGTTTTGCTACGAACCCTTGGCGCTCGCACAGGCCAGATTATGAAAATTACACTTATTGAATATAGTTATGTAGGTATTTTTTCTGCCATAACGGGATTGGTGCTTTCATTAGGAGGCGGGTGGCTGCTAACAAAATTTTTCTTCGAAGTTCAATTTTCTGTCAACTTGGTTGAACTCGCTATTATTACGGGTAGTGTCATTTTTCTAACCGTTTTAATTGGCTGGTGGAATTCGCGGGAAGTCATTTCAACACCGCCCTTGCAAGTATTGCGAAAGGAGGGTTAACTTTGAGGATGCGCGCTCGAACGGTGATCCGGATTGTCCTTCTATCCATAATGCTGTCAAGTTCATTGTGGACGTTGGCAAATCCGCCTAGCACGAAATTTATTGAAAATAAATGCCAATGGAACGATGAGATTCAATTCTTAGCGCACATTCCCGGAGGTAGTATGCACTTGTTGTCGGGTGGTTTTTCTTACACGTTTATCGATCAGCAACGAATGGACGAGTTGCATGACTTTGGGCATCGCAATGAAAATGAATCTTCACTAGCATCTGAGATTCAGATTCAAGGACATCGGGTTCAGGTTTCTTTTCTTGGATCTAATAAACAAGCCATTCCACAACCTTTTAATAAACAGCCTGAGTACTACAACTATTTTATTGGGTCCGATAAATCAACTTGGAGTGCAAATGTTGCTGCTTATGAAGGAGTTTTGTATGCCAATTATTATAAGGATATCGATTTGAAAGTTTATGGATTTGGTGCAAATATTAAGTATGATTTTAACCTTGCCGCAGGAGCTGATCCATCTCAAATAAAATTTAAATACGCAGGCATCGATCAGGTAGATCTGATCAAAGGTGATCTGGTAGTTACTGCATCCAAATTTACTTTCTATGAAAAGAAACCCATTGCGTATCAGATTATAAACGGTGAAAAGATTTATATACAGTGCAACTATGTGCTAAACGGTAATCAGGTGAGTTTTGAATTCCCTGAAGCGTATGATGCTTGTTATCCTTTAGTGATAGATCCATTATTAATATTCTCAACTTATTCGGGATCAACAGCCGACAACTGGGGAAGCACGGCAACGCCTGGTGAACATGGCACGCTATATTCATCTGGCGTAACGAATCATAACCTGGGTGGCACGTTTCCTGCAACACCAGGTGCTTTTCAAGTTAACTACGGTGGTGCGTATGATATCGCTGTTTTAAAATATGACTCAATTGGTAAGCAGCTAATCTATGCCTCCTATTTGGGCGGAAGTAGCAGTGAATCTGCGCATAGTTTAGTAATTAATTCTCAAAATGACTTGTTAGTTCTGGGTACCACCAGTTCACTAAATTTCCCAACAACGACAGGAGCATTTGATAATTCTTTTAATGGCGGGACAAATGAATCTAACGTAATTAATTATGATAATGGCTCTGATATTTTCGTGGCAAAAATAAGTGCTAACGGCACTCAATTGTTAGCTAGTACTTATTTGGGTGGCTCAGCCAACGATGGCATGAATCCAAATAGCAGTTTATTGGTAAGAAACTATGGCGATCAGCTGCGAGGCGACATAATATCAGATAAGGATGGAAATATTTATGTCAGTACCGTTACTCAATCCCAGGATTTTCCGGTTGTAAATAGTTTTGGGCTAACATATAATGGTGGCGGATCGGATGCGCTTATCTTAAAACTGAATTCTAATCTTAGTCAGTTAATGTGGGGAGCTTTTATCGGAGGATCATCGGTAGACGCTTCGCACACAATTAAATTGGATTATGAAAATAATTTATTTGTAGGTGGAGGTACTGCGAGTTCAGATTTTTTGACAACCGCTGGAGTATATCAAAGTAACTTTGGAGGCGTAGTAGATGGATGGTTTGCGAAAATAAAAAATGACGGTTCGGAAATTCTTGCCGCTACATTGACTGGAACCACAGCCTATGATCAGGTTTACTTTTTGGATTTAGATCCAAATGAAAACGTTTATGTGTATGGACAAACGGCAAGTCCATCATTTCCTACAACATCGGGTGTTTATAAAAATCCAGGCAGTGGTCAGTTTTTGCAGAAGTTTAACAACGACCTTTCTAGTCTTCAATTTTCGACAGTTTTTGGAGCAAGCAGAGGATTTCCGGATATTTCGCCAACAGCTTTTTTGGTAAGTAATTGCAATAACATTTATATGTCAGGGTGGGGTGGCATACTTAATTCTGCATTAGGATTTTGGCAAAGCTCAACCTTGGGAATGCCAACTACCGCTGACGGTTTTCAAAAAACTACTAGTGGGTCAGATTTTTATTTTATTGTATTGACTGGTGATGCCTCAGAGCTTTTGTACGCATCGTTTTTAGGAGGCAATCAATCGAGAACACACGTAGATGGTGGCACCAGCCGATTTGATAAGAGTGGGATTGTATATCATGCAGTATGTTCTGGATGTAGGGCTCTCAACCCCTCTGAAGGTCCGACTTCTGATTTTCCTACAACAGTTGGTGCATGGAGCAGAACAAACAACAGCTTTAATTGCAATAACGCAGCGTTTAAGTTTGATTTGTCTTCATTAAAGGCTCGTATCCAAACCAACTCCGTTAAGTTGGATATGCCTGGATTAAATCGTGTGTGTCTGCCAGACGCCATTGCTTTTCAAAATCGGAGTACAGGCGGTAAATATTATGAGTGGGATTTTGGTGATGGTGGTCAGTTGTTCAAACAAGATACCACGTTTATCACGCATGCTTATAAAGAACCCGGTACATATAAAGTTAAATTGATTGCTTTTGATGTAGGAACTTGTGTTGGTAAAGACTCGACTTCTACAACTGTTATGGTTTCAAGACCTCAAGGTTTTGCTGGCCCCGATCAGGTAATGTGCTTTGATGCAGGCGCACGCTTAATCGCCACGGGTGGGGTAACGTATAAGTGGGAGAATTGGGACAAGACCTTTACATCAACATTGGCATCACCACTTATAAATCCTACCGAAGATGATGGTTATGTTGTATCAATAGCTGACGCTATCGGCTGTATAAAGAAAGATACCGTTAACATCAGGGTCGTTCCGGGAGTCGACTTAAAATTTGATTTTCAGAAACTGTATGATTGCCTTAACCGCCCAACAATACAGGTTATTAACCTGACTGATCCTGTTGAAGAAGTATTTTTTGATTTTGGGGATGGTAATACTTCTGATTTGGAGGCAACCACACATACCTACAACGCTGATGGTTTGTACCCGGTTCGTTTATTGGGTATTAAGGAATCATGTATTTATGAAAATAGAATTGAGGTTCCGGTTTTTGAATTGAAAGTACCCAATGTAATTACCCCGGATGAATTTCCTGAGAACAACACGTTTGTTATTTCTTATGGTGGAAAAAAACTTTCAAGTTCAACGCTCACTGCGCGCGTTGTAATCTACAATCGCTGGGGCGGAAAAGTTTTTGAAAGCAAAGATTACAAAGATGATTGGGCTGGTGAAAATGTAGAGGCAGGCGTTTATTACTATGATATCGAGGTACAGGGCGAAGCTGCGTGTAAGGGTTGGGTGCAGGTGATTAAGTGATTTTTGCCACTGATTCACTGATTAAAATGCATTGAAAAAAATCTGTGAATCTGTGGCTATCCTTTCAAAATTGAAAATAAATAAACGGCTGTATCCCTGCCGACTTGGTTTGAACAACCAGCATAATAATTGATACTACAAGTGCTGCCTTTCCTGCCAAAGGTATTTGAGTAACCCAATCCTCGGCTCGCTTTTCTGTCGTTGCCGGAATAAAGTGTAGGATATATCCGAGAACCATCAGAAAGACAACTCCTTTGTATCCTGAGATAAAATCAAAAAGTATTTGCCCGTTGAAGTGACTGGTTATTTGACTAATCATTTGGCCGGCAGTTTCCATGTTACCCGCCCGAAAGAAGATCCAACTGAAACATACAAAGTGAAATGTTAATAAAACACTACCAACGGATGCTAATGATTTCAGAAATGGACTGCTTGGCTTTGATAGATTTAAAGAGGAATAGAATTTGTGAATCGCCAAAGCAAGCCCATGTAGCCCGCCCCATAAAATAAATCGAAAAGCTGCTCCGTGCCATAAGCCACCTAGCAGCATGGTGATAAGAAGATTGATGTAAGTCCGGACTTTACCTTTTCGATTTCCACCTAACGAGATGTACAAGTAATCTTTCAACCAGGTAGAAAGAGAAATGTGCCATCGTCTCCAAAACTCAGTAATGTTTTTAGATTGATACGGTGAATCGAAGTTGATATTAAACTTAAAACCTAACAGCAACGCTATGCCAATAGCCATATCGGAATACCCCGAGAAGTCGCAATAGATTTGTAACGCATATCCATACACACCCACTAAGTTTTCTAGCCCTGAGTAAAGAGTAGGGGAGTCAAAAATTCGATCAACGAAATTCAAACTGATGTAGTTTGAGATAATAGCTTTCTTGAAAAGTCCAGTGCAAATCAGGTAAACACCACGGCCAAACATTTCTTTACTAACAAAGGTTGGCATTTTAAGCTGCGGAAGAAAATCGGCTGCCCGCACAATGGGGCCCGCTACTAACTGCGGGAAAAAGGAAACAAAGAATGCATAGTCTAAAATATTATTCACTGGCCTCAATGTTTTTCTATAAACATCAATTGTATAGCTCAGTGATTGGAAAGTGAAGAAGGAAATCCCAACGGGTAAAAAAATATCGAAGGGTTGATACGGTATTCCTGCCGCCTGACTGAAAATTTCATGGAGAAAGTTGGTGTATTTAAAATATCCCAACAACCCAAGGTTGGCAACTAAGCTTAATGCAAGGATGGAGCTTCGCTTCCAGGGCGAAACGCTTCGATAAATAAATTGAGCAAGCGAAAAGTCAATACATGTTGTGCTAATCAACAATAGAAAATACATTCCGCTAGACTTGTAATAGAAGTAAAGGGAAAATAGCGTTACAAAAACAAGTTTGGCGCGATGGGTTTTGCTGAGGAGGTTATAGATGATAAGGAATCCTAAAAATAGAAATAGGAAGAATCCGCTATTGAAGATCAACGGCTCCTGCGGGTTATATTGAAATTGACTAATGAGTTTACGGATATCGATATCGAACATACTCATTGAATCCCTTTATTAACGCTTCGTATAAAAGACTGCCCTGCAATTGATACCCGGCCTTGGTAAAATGGATTCCGTCAGTCTGCATTAGATTATTTTGCTTCCATAAGTCGGCTGAATGATTTCCACCACCAATGGTATATAAATCCCAGTAGGCGTGATTATGCTCATCAGCATAGTTGGTAAGTTTAGTTCGAATTACTTCAATGCCAGGATTTCTTCGGGTTTTCTTTTTATAGAAATCGGCAGGAGTTGTAAATAGAAAGAGCGCATTCGGGTTTTTTGTTTTGAGTTGGTTAACAAATGTATCTAATTGGGTATCAAATTTTGGATCTACGTAAGGATAATCAACTGCTTCATTGGTGCCCAAAGAAATAATAATTAAATCGGGTTTCAGTTCTTTACTTTGTTCTGTAAAATACGCTGCTTCAAGGTAATGCCTGACCTTCGCGCCATTGCCGCCCACAGCATGATAGAGGACACCCGGCTGATCATTCTCGAGATTGATTCCGTAAAGTGTAAATTGACTTTGGGTAGACGTTGATTTTAAGGTTTGAAATTCAATTTGATTAGTGCTAGTTGGCAATTGAATTTTTGAGATGTTAGGGTTTTCAACCGTATAAGGACCTACATAGGCTAAGTATTGCCCAGCCGAATCTTTCACCACCAGGTTGTAGCTGCTAAAATCTTTTTGGAAGAAAAACGTCACTTTTTTGAAGGCATAAGAAATGGATTCGAGCGGTTTTGTCTTTAAGGAAATGGAAGCTTCGGGTTCATTAGTGAAGAGGGTCATCGCGCCAATTCCAATGGGCAATTGTTGATTGACATAGATCATCCGTTTATTTTCCCAAAGACCTTTTGAAGATGAATACAGCGTGGGTGATTCATTTGTGCGACCAACCCGGCCCGGGAACACCAGGCCACGCCCCGCATTTCCAAATTGCTGTTGCAAGAGTAGGCGCGTTGTTGAGCTGGCAAAATCTGCTTGCGTGTGCGAATCTCCAATCTGCAAAACATTTACCGTGCTTTGCTTTATTTTTTTGGTTTGATAAAGTTTTTCATAAAAAGCAGAAAGGGCAATGGAGTTATGAATAATATTAGTGTCAGGGATAATAAAGGCATAGGTAGGGGTAACAGAATACGAAACGGTATCCTGTGCAACAGCAGCGCCTGTCATAAGCAGACAAATGCTAAGGAACCTGATTCTTCTTTTCATACCGATTTCGTTCATACAGAATAGTGTGCTGTTGACTTCGGTGCTATTTTAAATTGAAACGACATGGCATGCATAAGAGGTAATAAGATTACTTAACTTTTTTCAATATAGTTACTAATTTAATAAGGTTCTTAGGCTGTAACAAGTTGAACTTTCAACGCCCTGGCTTTTGATAGAATTTTGGTATTAGAAGATTAACCAGACTAAGATTTTTTATTTTAAAGAAACTTTAAGATCAAGTATTTAACTGGACTTACGCAGCTAGTAGGGGTTAAGCCACCTAGAGACTACCTGCGGGAAGCTTCGGCAAAGGCAGGCGGTCACGACTCTTCATATAAATTAGACTTTTAAAGATTTACGTATCGCCAAGTATTTAAATCAGGCTTAAACTAACCTTATTACCTTAGTAATAGTAAGATTTGTTTTCTCACAACCTTATTACCTTATTTCCCATCGAATACTTTTTTGATAAAACTTTATGAACGATTCGTATTCCTCTGTAAAACTCACTTTTCTATGGTGTTCAGGTTGATTTAATATGTACTTGCAAACTTTATCTACCTCCGATTTGGAAACAGAAAAAGCGGAAGCCGATAACTGCCATGAAAAGAGACCTTTGCATAACTTATTTTCATTTATAAATCGTTCTGTACTTTGTGCCACGATGGTCGCTAAGTTTTCTTCTGATAATTTCGGAGAACGAGAAACCAAAAAGTGCACGTGATCTGGATTGGCATAGATTGCGTATAGCTTTGATTCGTTGTTGTTAACAATACCAGTCACATATTTTTCAATTCTAATTCTATTGATATCTTCAATAAGTGGTAGCCGATTACTGGTTATTAAAATGAAGTGGGTATAAAGATTGTTGTACTCTATTTTCATGGAATTGAAGATAAGGTAATAAGGTTGATAAGAATTTTAAATTCAATCTTACTAAGGTAATAAGGTTTGGACTTCCTGCAAATTAAACTCAGTCTCTATTAAGGGCATCTCTAAAAACCCTTGCTTTCATTACCTCAACCCCTGCCCCTTCTACCAAAGAGAAGGGTAAGCAGAGTTTTTAGAGATGCCCTTAAATGTAAATTTGGACTTAACATCAAATTACTCTTTTAATTTTTGGTTGCTTGATTGATTTAAACCACATTATTTTAAATGCTAAGTTTAAAAAAAATGGACTTCCATTAAGATATCAATTACAAGCAATTAATCTTATTACCTTAGTAATTATGACAATTTTCCCTTCAGTCATTACCTTATTTCTATCGATGGAACTCACAATACAGGCTACTAAAATAAGCGCATCTAACAAATTAAATGAGTTTCAACTGTCCTGATTTAGCGTTTATATTATCTCACTTCTGGTTAGAGTCAGGGAACCTGATTCTTCTTTTCATACCGATTTCGTTCATACAAAATTGCATCTGTCAATTTCTTGGAAATCTTTTGTCCGCCTTTAAAGGTTAGGTGCGTGTAGTCCTTGGCAGCCAATGGGGTTTTTGCCTCTACAAATTTGACGATACTATTTTCACCACCCATGGCTTCGTATAAATCCCAAAAGGCAATTTGAGTTTTTTCGGCAATCTCACGTTGAGTGTTTCGCATAGTGACAATGGCCGGTATGGTTTGGATTTTTCCATCTAGGTTGCCGGCACGGTCACTGATGCCAATGAGTATGATGCTGGCTTCCGGGAATATTTCCTTAAATCGTCTGATCACCTTAACCATTTTGGTTTTATACCACGAGTAGTCCATCGAATCTGTTTCGGTAACAATATTCAATCCGTATTGTAGCAGTATCAATTTATAATCCTGAAGCTGGTTGAATTGCGAAAGAAGTTTTGGATCGATGCCATATAAGGCTATACCCGAATTTCCCCGCAAGGCAAAGTTATCAACGTAAATACCCGAGTTACCTTCAAAGCTGGCGCCATAAACAATTAAGCTATCGGGATTATTGAATTGAAATTTTACAGATTTAATATTATCGCCTTTAATCACCAGTTGATTCAAGCTATCAGAGACTGTCAACGAGGACGCATGTTCAATCGTATCGTTTAGCGTATAGGTGAGGTCAGCGTTTTTTCTGTTTCTATAGAACAGCCGAACGTTGTCAAATCTTTTAGGGTTTTGTTTTCGTGCAGGTTTGTAGGTCACTTCGTTTTGATCGAGAGGGACAAAGGCGTACCCGGAAATTCCCAAAGGAATATTTTGATCTTTCTTGCCGACTAATGAATAGGTTTCCCAATTTTCGAATTCGTGTTTAATAGTAGTTCGAAATTGTGGGGCTTCGGAGGTAATGGGTACATAGCCAACACCACTACCGCCATAAAGTGCTTGCAAAGTATCGCGAAAGCTTGCACAAAGAATATCGCCTTCAATAAACGAATCGCCAAAGAACGCAATGCGCAAGGGTTTATGTTTTGTATTTTTTAGGGCTTGGAAGAAAAAACGAAGTGCATTTTTACCTGGACTAAAATCTTCCAAACATGTAAAACCTGTAGGGCGGGGATTCACAGGCGCAACAACTTCCTCGGGCTTTGGTTCTACCTTTTCAATAGCAATTGCAAGGGTATCCTCTTTTATTAATGTATCTGCTGCGAGTGGCTTATGAACATCCGATTGGATGTCTGCTAACAAGTTTATTTTTTTAAATGAAACTGAGCCAATCTGAAATGCGGGAAGCAGGGTAGATATTATAAGCAGAGTTACTATCAGCAGAAGCAGCCAAAGGGATTGCATCAATTGGTTTTTTTGCATGCGGATTTGTTTGACTATCAAGTATAGGGAGGTTAATCGGGATTTGAAAGCTGAATTTGGGATGTGAGATATCAATATTGTTAGAATTAAGATGCAATTGGTTTAAAGAGTGATTGCATTGTGCTTAATGAACCGCGTAGTACGAGACCCGTACGTTACGTGTTCATGGGGAATCAAATCTTCGTCCGCTAACAAGTAAACTTATGTCGGCAAAATTAAGGTCAAACTGAAACTGTCAATCGTAAATTAACAGTTGTCAACAGTAGGTAATTTACTAGGAATCTCGCTGTGCACCTTAAATATTACTTAAGGGCATCTCTAAAAACCCTTGCTTTCATTACCTCAACCCCTGCCCCTCCTCCAAAAGAGAAGGGTAAGCGGAGTTGTTAGATAAGCCCTTAATTTGTATCTATAGTATTGAATGACAGATATAATAGTCAACAAAATAAAAAGTCCGCCCTTATTTAAGTCGATAATTTTATAGTCAAATACTATCGTTGATAATAAGGCCGGAATGAGAATTAAGCAAGATATCAATGCTAATACTCCGTAAATTTTCTCATTAAGCTTTGGAATATTCATTTGTCATCTATTTACTTATCAATATTAATAACTTAGTATAGTTCATTCCTTTTATATCGTTGGCTAAGTTATAAACATTGTCAACGAGACTATGCTCAATTCTCTGCCAAGGAGAGTCAACCCGCATATGACTTGAAACTAAAACTTTGTTGTTAAACCGTTCACTTGTCCCGAAGCTGAATCTGCCCACCGCCTTGTGCATAACGTTTTGCGGCTTGGCGAAGGTGGCGATTTTCACCACAAATGTTGATGCGGAGAACCAATGTTTGTTGAACCACAAAACTGTCATACGAAGCACTGAACCGCCAATTTCTTGTAGGTGCTGTTAGCCATTTCGATTGAATATGATGTAAGTCCTTCTTGCTAACTAAAACGATAACCGCTGTCAGATTTACACCAAATTGCTTTCTCTTTGTTAATGGTAATAAATAAACTGTCGTAAAGCATTGATTTAGGATTTACATCTGCATTGTAAAACTTAGATGTCTGAATGTTTTTAATCAATTCTGTCGTTGCATTATTGTCAAATTGAATGTCGTAAAATATGCAGTAGTCCTGCCACATATCTTGATATTCGTCCTTAAGCACTCTGAAATCTTTCGGTAGTTTCATAACAGATATACTCTCAAGTCTGTCCTTACTTGATATTCTGTAGTCCTTGAAACAATAGAGTACAACGCCAAACAAGCAAAGTGAAATTATAAATTTCCAATTAATTTGTCGGTTTAATTTGCCTGCGAGTCCTTGATTGTATCTGACCAGAAGCACACATTGTCGAACATCATTCGTGAGTTTCAGTACCTGCTTTTCTGGTAGTGCATATCGTATCATGGTGCTGTATGGAGGAAGGTCTGTGGGGAAACAGACCACAATGAAGGTTCTGTATGTAGGATCTTATCTACTTCGGTAAAGTTGCTTGCACTCTATATTGATTCATGTTTAGTATCTGAAAAGTGTTTCTCTAAAATCGCGGCAAGCATTTCTTCGGTAAGCGGCTTGCTATTAAAACTGATAATTTCAGGATACAGTGCGGCTCTTCTCTTGTCTTCCGGATTTTCTGATGTCGTAAGCATCATAACAACTACTTTTGCTTTTTGGTCTGCTCTTAATTCCTTATAGGCTTCCATAAATTCCCATCCGTTCATTTTTGGCATGTTGATGTCCAAAAATATAATGTCAGGCTGGGTTTGGTTTTCATTTTTAAGAAAAATTAAAGCTTCCTCGCCATTTAAAGCAACTTCAATATGTTCCGTAATATTCATTTTATTAATAACGATCTGATGAAAATAATTATCATCACCATCGTCATCTATCAGCATAATGCAATTTAATTTTTTTTTCATAATAGCATTGTTTTAGGTATGGTGAAATAAAAAGTGGTTTCTTTTCCGGGTTCTGATTCAAACCAAATTTTTCCTCCGTGCAATTCAATAATCTTTTTTACGTGAGCCAACCCTATGCCTGTGCCGGCATATTCCGCTTTAGTATGTAGCCGCTGAAAAATCACAAAAATTTTATCATGATATTTTTTGTCTATTCCGATTCCATTATCTTTTATTGTGAAAAACCATTCGCTATGTTTTAACTCTGCAGAAATATTGATAATCGGATGCACATCTTTTTTCCTGAATTTGACAGCATTACTGATAAGGTTTTGAAAAATAGATTTTATTGCTGAAAGATATCCATTTATAATTGGCAATTGTTCTGAATGTATTTTTGCACCGCTTTCTTCAATAGATTCGTTCATATCATTTAATACATCTTTCAAAAGCAAATTGCAATCTATTACCACATTTTTTTTATCATTTCCTATTTTTGAATACTCCAATAGATCTCTGATGAGTGATTGCATACGAACGGTTGCCCCACTAATAGATGTCAGATATCGATCGGCATCTTTATCCAACTTCCCTTTATATTGGTTTTGCAATAAACCTATATAATTGGAAATGGTTCTCAATGGTTCCTGCATATCGTGTGAAGCGATGAATGCAAATTGTTCCATTTCTTTATTTGAACTCATGAGTTTGATATTCATTTTCTCAACGATGGCTTTTTCTATACTGTAATCTTCCAGAATATTTATCAGCGCTTTTTGTGTGTCTTCAGCAAATTTTTTTTCGTCCTCCACATCTTTCAGAATATTAATGATAGCCCGTTGAGCCTCCTCAAGGGACTTTAATTTGCTTTCTACTTCAACAGAACCATTTTCCATAATTAACTATTTTCGTCTTTAGCTATCCCGAGTTTTCCTCTTAATTCTTCATTTTCTTTTTTCAGTTCTATCATTTTCAACTCTCTGCCAACTGTTAATTTTCTGAATCGTTCCAATTCTATTAATCGCCCTAATTCCTTTTCCCGATCTGCCACATCCCTTTCTAATTTTTTTTGAGCTGTAACATCTCTTGCTGCCGCAAACACACCATGCACGCCTCCTTTATCGTCTTTATAAACTGATGCGTTGTATAATACATCAGTCAACTTTCCAGTTGCGTGGTGGATAGTAAGTGGATAATCGGAAACAAACCCTTTTTCAAAAACCTGCTTATATCCTTCTCGTGCTTTTTCTGGCTCTGTAAAATAGTCAGAGAAGTCAGTTCCAATCAAT
>JBBSBG010000050.1:0-13494 GCA_038251495.1 Cytophagales bacterium | reverse complement strand
TGATCGGGTTTGCCGGCCCGCGCGTTATTCGCGAAACAATTGGCAAAGATTTACCACAAGGCTTTCAAAGTTCCGAATTCGTATTGGATCACGGCTTCCTTGATTTTATTATTGATAGAAGAAGTTTGAAGACTCGGTTGAGCACATTGCTGAAAATGATTCAGTAAAACGGATTTATTTACGATTCGAATTCAACTCTACGGAAAATGCATTTTCTACAGAAAATGGTTTACCGTCTGATGTAATCCCTTGAACTTTTATCAGCATTGGACCAGCATCATCACTGGTCATAAAAGTTATCTCATTAAAACCTTTCAGATCAGATTTTAATCTTGGATTCCAATACAACGTAGATCTGAGATCTGGAATTCCCCCTTTCGAATTTGTTATCAGCGATTCGTACTCTGGCTTCCATACCGATTTACTCAGCCCAATAACAGGAAAAAGATTATCGTTTACTTTATTGAATAGATTGCCCTTTTTAGACTCGATAAAGATTATTCCATATTGTCCAAGGCTGCCAAGTTGAGAAAGCTTGTTAGGATTGTTAATAATCTTTATAGAAAGTAAATCTTCGGGTTTAATGCTTAAGAATTTCGCAGTGCTAGAAGTCATTACTCCATCAATAATATAGATAGGGTCTTGCTTATAAAAGGTTACTGATTTTTCGTACCGATAATACAATCGAACAGAGACGTCTGACCCTTTCCTTCTAACCTGCACAAAGGATACAACCTCCTTCAGAAAGTCTTCCATGGTTGGAAAGACAACATAGTCACCAATATTACTAACATAATCTGGACCCTGAAATTCTTCTTCTAACACCTCATTGGATGATTTCGCATCAGTACTAGTTGCATTATCTTGTGCAAAAAAAGTGAAAGACTTGCTTATTACATTTCTCTTTAAAGCGTAGGTGCCATAACTATCCTCCTCTTCAGTTTCCTTCGATTTCCATTTGGTCATTAAATCAACATTGTCCTTCGCAATCGAAATTGAATACTGATCATCAACACACTTCGCTTTAATTCTTACCGTTAAGAAAACAACATCTTCACCCCAGAAATCAAAAATTAATGGTATCTCAAAACTTCCATTTTTTGTATACACTTCATAGCCCATCGCATTCTTCTGCAAATAAGCAATTACCTGCGTTGAATCTGGTACGGGTTTGTTATCCGATTTGGACAACACAGAACCTTTTATCTTAAATTGATTAATAAATGGAAATTTAAAAGCTGGCGCCTTATCTCTGTAAAGCGATTCCCAATCAATTCTTGTCCATTTTTCCGAAATCAAATAATCATTCAGGTTCGGCCGATAGTTATTGTAAAACTTAGTTGCCCATCGCGCCACTGAAGGAAATTCAGCAAATGTGTAAGCAACCAAATCTTTTGTGGATTTAAATAGTCCTTCCTGAAAAACTGTTATACTCATATCCGATTCCAATAATTTTCCAGACTCATCCACAATGCCAAAAGCAAATGTGAAATTCTCCCGTTGCTTACTTTTTTCTTGTAGCCGAAACTCAACATTAACACGGTTACTGGTGTTGGGTATAAATACACGTTGGGCTAATTCTTTGGCCTTTGAATCTACTATAAATAACTGGTGTAGGGCGCTATTCATTCCGGTTGGTAGTTCAAAACTTAAAGGCGAATTTAGTATCAGCTCTCTCTTAAAAAGAATATTGCCTTCCGAAAGAAGAATAACATAGATTGGTTGACCGATCAACTTTGACTTTGGGTTGGTTGAAATGCTGGCCTTCCAATTGGTTCCCGCTTCAAGGCGCAACCCGATTCCATCGCTTTCAACTTCAGGAAGTGGAAACTTCGTATTGTTTAAAAGTGAAGTGCCATAATAGCGCTTCCCTGCTTCTGGTTTTATTGATAGGATACCAGTTCCTGTATTACTCAGAATAACAGTATCAATTGTGTTGCCCAAATTATCCCCTATCGCTAGTTTTTTGTTAGGCGATCCAACAACCAGTAAATTATTATTTATAGACTCAATCAGGTGGCCACCCTCTGCAAAGAATTCTATTGCCGATTCAGTTAAGGTTGAATTAGCAACCTGAAATTTAGAAACAATCGGTATGTCAGCTTGATAAAGTGCATCGGAACCAAAATTGCGCATCCAGTCTGTGAAGGCAACAATCTTGTAAATGCCCGGTTCAATTTCGGCTGGAATAACCAATTGATTATTCCCAAGACCATCGACCACTTTAAACCGTAGGCGCTGAACCGTTTGACCCTCATCAGAAACTAAATTAATATTAATCAGGTGTGTGCCTTTAACGCGTTGGTGGCTTTCATGCACATAGTGGACAGAAAAGAAAATTGAATCGCCAGTAGTGTACGTAGGTTGATTAAAGGAAAGATAAATTCTTGTATATGGATATTTGCCTTTAAAAAGCTGATACTTATTTTCAAGTTCAGTTAAAAAATCCAAGGGCATCCACGAGCATGCTATCGTAAGCAGAATTAGTATTGCCAGTATTTTAATAATCTTCATTACCGGTTAAATATCATCGTTTAAAAAACAAACTCAACTCCTCATCAGTCGATCCAAAAGTCCGGTTTTACGGTTGTTGACCCCGGAAATAATCGTTCACAAGTATCGGCAAACAAGGGGTTAACTGCTGGAATTACGGATGGGTTCGGCACATCGTTAGGCGTGATGTAAATAGACCGTCTTTTGATAGACGTTGCAAAAAACAATCCTTCAACAGATCCTTCCGAACCATTTACTTGTGTGAAGTTGGAGGGTATTTTACCCGACTGTGGTGCAAACAAACTACTTGTTGCTCTTTTCTGATCCCGTAAGGCTTTCCAAAAAGCAAACGCCTGCGGTGAAAGACTTAGTTGTTGAACTTCGGCATGAACTTTATATTGAAAGATCCATTGTGTAATTGGAAGGTAGCTTGCTTGTACATTTAAAAAACGACCGTCCCGCACTACTTGATTATCACTTACTATCGGTTCGGGGTTAAATACCTTCGCCCAGCATGTACAGCATTCGCAAGGTTTTACGTATTCAAGACCATTGGCCGAGAGAACGTACGAACCACAAGGCAATGGGGCCGGACAACGGCTTTCTCCACATCGAACCGTATAAAGTTCAGGATTGGTTTTTACCTGAAACGTACCAACGAACTTCCACAGAAAATAATAATTTTCCTGAGCTCCGGCTGAGGAATTGAACAGTACATTAAATCCATATTCTGAAGCGCCATCATTATTTTTCTTTTCTTCATATTTAGCAAAAACGCCATCTACACTTCCGGCTGGTAATAGGGGGTCTGGTTTAGAACGAAAGATACGGCCATCCAGCAACTCAACTTCCAGTGTGTACGTTTGCCCAATTTTACCGTGCATACCTGTGGGGCTTGTTTGATACTGACCATCCGTTACTTCCGTCAATTGTTCGCTGTTGCCGAGGTCATCAGCAAGCATTAATCTTCGTACGGAGATAGGTGTTTTTATCGACTGCTTAGATTCGATATCAAATGATTTTGAGATTTTAATTGTGTAGGGTCCGGGCTCATCCGAAATGTATCCATCGATTACAATAGGAAATTTTTCGGGAGTATCAATCTCAAAATTTATCCTGTCCACGCAGGCCCAGCATGTTAGTAGTAAACCATAAATCATCAAGCTTCTCTTCATGGAGAACTAAATTTTAAAACTGTAAGAAATTGAGGGCAACGCAATTCCAATAATCGATAACTGATAGGGTCGCAAAATACCGGGCCTTGCCTCCTTAAAGAATATAGAGTAGGGGTTTTTTCTTGCATAGACGTTGTATACGGAGATCATCCAGGTGCCATCCAGAAATTTTTTGCGTTTGTGATTGCCTTCTATGACAAAGCCAATGTCCAGTCGGTGATAGTCTGGTATGCGGTACTGATTGCGATCTGAAAAGGCAGAGGCTGTAAAGTTATCGATGCTAAAGGCGGTTAATGGTAATGTAATGGGGCGGCCTGTTCGATAGGTAAATGATCCGGTTAAGAAATGCCTCCGGGTAAAATTATATTTCCAGTTAAAATTAACTACGTGTGGCTGGTCAAAATTCGAAGCATATTCATTGCCATTGTTAATAGTCTCACTATCAAACTCGCCTTTAATAGTCCTCAGGGAACGGGAGAACGCATAACTTAATGATCCGGTGAAATTCCCTGTTAACTTAACCACCTGAGTTTCCACACCATAAGCCCGCGCTTTACCTTGTAACAAATCAGTTTCAATGTGTTGATTTAAGATTAACTGAGCGCCATCTTTAAATTCAAGAACATTATTAATATCCTTGTAATACACTTCAACGAAAGCTTCATATTTTTTTTCCTTGAAATTCTTAAAATATCCCAGCGAGAATTGATCAACCTGCTGCGGTTTAAAATAGTACCCGCTCGGTTGCCAGATGTCGATAGGCGTAACAGCTGTGGTGTTAGTCACCAAATGCAGGTATTGATAAATTCTGTTGTAGCCAAATTTAAGTGATGCTTCGCGGGGCAGATCATAGCGCAGGCCGACTCTTGGCTCAAAATTATTATACGATTTTACTTTATCACCTTTATCGTATGTCAATGTATCGATGATGTAAAGTGTCTCCCGTGGCTGGCTCGGTTGATAGGTATAGACAGTCGCTGGAGCTAATGAATTAAAAATGGAAAACCGTATGCCCAGGTCTACATGAAATTTTTTAGTCACATCTAACTGATCGGCCAAATAGATTCCTGTTTCAAGTGATTGCTGAACTTCCATTTGAATGAATTTTTTATTTGAGTTCTCGCCAGAAGGCGTTAACGTGCCTGGATTGAAATCGTAGTAGGTACTTTGAACGCCAAAGCCTATTTTATGATTTCCCGCTGTCCTATGAAAATCCAGTTTCAGTGTAGGGTAGGTAATTTTATAGCGGAGATTGAAACCCGTAAGGGAATCCTTATCCGCAACATCATAGCTATAACTGCCAATGCCAACCTGAAGGGCTGCAGTTAATTTCGAATTAAACTGGTGGTCGAGGCGCATAGAACCTAAATACGTATCCCATCGATAAGTTGTATCACCCTGCAGCCTGAAGTCGTCATGACTTAGGTAACCAGAAAAAGTCAGCTTCGTCTTTTCACTGAAAAGATGAGTTAGTTTAGCAGCCCCATCATAAAAAGTTACTGAGCTTTGGTCTAACCCAACATAATTACTGCGTACCGTATTCATCAACCAATCGGAATACGTAGTGCGAAAGGAAGCAGCCAGTGATGTCTTATCGCGTATAATGGGGCCATTTACCATTAAGTTAGTTGAAACAATACCGATACCTCCACTCGCATTCCATTTTTCATAGCTTCCTTCTTTTGATCGGATATCGAGCACAGAGGAAACGCGGCCCCCGAATTCCGCAGGTATGCCACCTCTAAAAAAAGTAACATCCCGAATGGCTTCGGAATTAAAGGACGAGAAAAAACCAAACACGTGCGAACTATTGAATACAGGCAAGCCATCATATAAAATCAAATTCTGATCGACACTACCGCCACGCACATTATACCCCGAGGCAGCTTCGCCTGTGGTGGTTACACCAGGCAGTACCTGAACTTGTTTAATAAGGTCCACCTCGCCCAACAGGGCCGGGGCTCGCTTAATTTCTTTCAAACTCAGTTGCGTCTGGCCTATGCCACTCGTGGTGATTTCGCGGGCTGAACGATCTTCCACTACAATCTCCTGCAATAAGGTGGGCGTTTCTTCCAGTTCGATTGATAGCTCACCATCCGCATAGATCTCGAGGTCAACAATCTTTTCTTCGAAATTGATATAGGTATAACTGATGGCATGCAAACCGGGGGTTAGCTGTAACTCATACTTGCCATTCATGTTGGTTACGGTGCCGGTCTTTAGGTCTCGCACCACTACATTTACTCCAATTAATAGGTCTTTGGACTTTCCATCACGCACTGTACCCGAAAACAAATACCGTTTTTTTGTACTCGCCTTAGCCGGATCGCCAATTACCTGTTTATTTATCTCCCGTTGTTCGCGTATAGCTTCGCGAATAACCTTATTTCGTTCAAGTGCCTGGGTTGGGTCTTTTACAATAACAATCGTATTCGCATTGATTACTGCATAACTTAGTTCCGAGCCCAGAAATAATTCGTTCAACGCCTCGCGCAAGGTTAACCCCGAATAGCCCTCGGTAAAACTTATTTTATCAACCCACTCGGGAATAAAATAAAACCGAACCCCACTGCTTTTTTCCACTTCCTTTAGATAAGAAGTCAGGCTCTTTCCTCTTTCGGTTCCATCAAGCCGGGTGTCGAGAATAGCTTGTGAATAAGATGAAAAGCCTACGAGCGAACAACCAATTAACGCAATGAAAATTTTCACCCAGAGTTAGTTTATTCCAACTTTAATCGCACTATATAATATGCTCGAAAGATAAGGTTTCTGCCTGCTTCAAACAATCCGGTCAAGAAATTAGCTATAAAAAAATGCGTGCGCAGCAATTAACTGACGAAGATATTTTTGTTAGATGCTTCCTCAGGGTTTATCCCTGACATCAACTCACTAATTTTCAATTATTGACACATCGCCTAAAAAATTAACCATAATAATGCATTAGTAAATCCTAATAAAATGGCCAAAGCAAGCGGCCTAACCTCTCGAGCCGACCTTCACCTCGAACTATCTTCACTATTAAAACCTTAGCGCCCATTGCAAAAGGCTTTGCAATGATAATAGCCAACAAAAAAAGGCTGCTCTTTCTAGAGCAGCCTTTTCTAAAATAGAATGATACTTTATTAATTCATGGTTACAGTAGTGGGTGCCGAAATAGCGCTAATAACACCCGTGCTGCTTAAATGCACTACATAAACATCTAATGTACCGTTAGGGGCAAATGCAGAGTACACTGTCCCTGAATTTCCAGTACTTGAACTAACTGCAACAACTCCGGTTTGTTTCCCGGTTACATCTGTTGCTAATATAAAGGCTGGAACGTCACCACCAACAAAACCTGTTGGAGGTGCATCACCTGCTGTTTGAGCAACAAAGTAAATAGAACCACCAACAGCTCCGCCAGCGGCAGGAGAAGCCGCACTGCTAACAGACCATTTAATCTGAGTTCCCCAGTCATACTGAGTAGGATCTAAAGTTATAGTAGGTGCATTAGCGGGGCCAAGATCAATAGTTAATGGCTTGTCAGCGATTGCCGCTACATCATTACCGGCTTTGTCTTTACCACTAGTAACCACAGTAACAATTGCATTACCATGGGTTGCATTACCATCGAGGTCCTTATACTCATAAACCAATGTAGCAGTTAAACCATCTGCACTTAAGTTCGCCTTAACAGCAGTAACACCGTCAATACCTGTAGTTCCAGGAGCTACTGTAATGGTAGGTGCTGTGCCAAGCGGTTCGTTATACCGAAGTGTAATTACTGAATTCTGCCCTTTACCCAACGGACCACCTGTGGTAAAACTAGTGTTCTGAGGTGCTAAGTTGTCAACGGCAAGGCTGGCAGTTTTAGTTTTTTGCACAAGACCACCGAGTGGCGCAGGTTCGCCCGAAGTAGCATCTTTAATGGTAAAAGTTGCATCGCCTGTATAAGACGCACCTGCTACAAACGGAACGTAAAACTGTTTGCCAGATGTACCCACAGCCACAGGAGTTCCCGCTGTACCTGCCGAAGCTGGGCTGAATGTAACAGTTGGTGCTGTAGCTATTTTTTGATCGAAAGTAATGTCCAACGTGTCTTTAGCTCCACTTTTTAATGGAAGCACTGTACGAACAATTTTTCCGGAAACCGTAGAAACTTGACCTCTCAAACTAGTTGTGGCCACAGGTTTTGCATCATCAATGTTCTCAACGCCATAAGTCAAGAATTGAGCCGGAAAAAACTGATCACTTTCGTAAAGACCCGATGCTACTAAATCTGCAGCCAATACTTTCGTTCCATCTTTCAGGTTCAGATCAGATTCCATCTTGATACCACCTGCATACAAATCAATGAACGCAGCTTGACCTGCAGGTGTAGATAGGTCAGCACCAATTTTGGTGAGAATACTGGCCAATGTTAAAGAAACAGAAGTCCATGGACCGCGATACGTTGCATCAGTTTTAAAGCTTGAACCAGGAATGGTGGTTAGCAACAAGCGCTGATCAGGAGAACCTTCTTTGATAACAAAAATGTCAACGCTCTCAAGGGAATTAAGATCGCCAGATAAGAACTCAGCATCGTAGTCAAACACCTCGGCTCCGGTTACTGAATTAAAATAAAATGCGTCACCGTAATCGGCTCCATCAAAATAGATTGCATCCAACTGCGGGCCTCTAAGTGTTAGCAACGTGCCCTTTATCACTTTTTCTTGTTGCAAAGGATCTAACTCAGGATCGGCACATGAAAATCCGACAGCTGTTAATGTTAAGATCAATATACTTTTTATAATACTTTTCATAGTTGTCTTATTTCAGGGTTAAATTAGGATCCCAAAAAGGAGCTTGTGGATTATCCAAATCCTTTTGCGCTGCATTGCTATTCAGGTTAACATAGGTAGCAGGATACACATAAGCCTTGTAGAAATTACCTGGGTTTGGTGTGCGGGTTGGCTGCATGTTAGTAGGCGCACCGGTCCTTCTATACAAATTGTAAGCTTCAAGGCCATTACCAAATAATGACTTCCAGAATTCCTTGCCAACTACATCCATTTTAACGGCTGCATTGTCATAGGCCGTTGCAACTGCAGATTGATACGCACCAGTTGAAGGTTCTAACCCTGCTGTAAGAGTGAAGCCTTTTGAGGTTGTAAAATTTCTGATTTGTGTAATCGAATTTGCAATGGCTATTGCCAACTGTGTTTTTGCTCCGGCAACGTCATTGCTTTTGCGCAATGCATATTCTGCTTTCATAAAATCAGTGAAGAATGACATCCATATAGGCTCAATACCCACTCCATTGGCGCCATCACCACGGATGGTAGGTGCAAAGAATGTTCTGTTGGTGGTAGGCTGATTGTCGAGCTTACCTCCGGCAGGATATATACCTGCAGCGGTAATGAACGGTGAATCAGGGTTTGTACCCGAGTCATCACCATGATCGCGGCCATAAAAACCGGGCTCAAACTGGCAGAAAATATCTGTTGCAGCGTAGTGTGCTGGCTTGCTGCCGCAACCTACGTTCTTAGGGTCACGTCTAAAGGCCTCCGCGTTACTACCTACCTGGCGATAGAAAATATATCTCCAGCGTGGATCTTGAACTCCGGTATAGCCGTCAAACATTTCCTTCTGATAGAAATTGCCAATATAACCACCGGCAGAACCTGAGATAGGACCATAATACTGCTCGTACAATGGATGACGAGAATTTGGTACTGTTACAGCGGCATACTTATAGGTAAAGTTTTCAGCTTCAGTATCAATAATGTCGGAAGCAAGGATAGCATCAATTTTGGTTTCTGCTTCAGCCTTTCTTGAAGATATCATCTGGATATTCATCCAGGCTTTCAATTCAAGTGTGTTCGCAAAGGCTGTCCAACGAGTTCTATTACCTGCATAGTAAGGATCGCGTGACAAGGCCGGAGCAACCGCTGCTGCCAAATCTGTCTTGGCACCTGCAATTAAAGACAATGCATAATCATACACTGCGGCACCGCCTTCAGCTACAGGGTTATAATTACCAATAGGGCCTTGAAGTGCTTCTGTACGGGGAACATCTCCATAAACATCAACCAATGCCATGTAGGTATAGGCCGACAATAAATTAGCAACCGCTCTGTGCGTAGGGCGGTCAGGTCTTGTGCCTTCCGCTGTCGACAAAAGATTTACGGTTTCCGCATTTACCAACACACGCTGATACGACCAGAACCAGACACCATTTGTTGTAGTTGAACGAATTGCCGTAGCATACCGGTCGCCACCTGTCATTGATTCCAATCGGGTTAGCTGGCTGCCAACACTGATTACATTGTTGTAAAAGACAGCAAAGTCAGCTTCAACTGAGTTCAAGATCAACTCAATATCGGCTCCGTCTACACTGACTTGATTCGGGTCTTGCAAATCGCTGTTCAGATCGCAGGAAAAGGCAACCATCAACAGCAGAACAATTCCAAGTTTCTTATATATATGTTTCATCTTTCTACTGTTTAGAATGTGATTTTAACGTTAACTCCATATCTGCGGGCCGAAGGGCCTCCCAAAAAGTCAAAACCAGCACCATTATTTGTACCAAACGCTGTTCTATCAAAGTCAGCTCTGGCATACTTAGGTGCATTGATAGCGCGGAACCAAAGGTTATTACCCAACAAGCTAATGTTGATGGCGCCTACTTTAAGTTTTGAAGTTATAGACTTAGGTATGCTATATCCTAAGGATACTTCTCTGAAACGCACGCGGGTTGCATCATACACACCACGATCGTCAGGGCTTCCGCCAATGATGGTATTACCAAAGAACACACCTGAAGTAGTTAATGGAATGTTATTAGGCGCGTAGCCTGTTACATTTCCGCTACCATCGGTTAGTTCAAGTACACCGGGAAGAATCAGAGGCAAAGTAGGATCAAATACTTCCAGATCCTTAGATACTCCACGACCAACCATAGTTGCTGCGGTATAAGAATAAGTTTGGCCACCATGTACATAATCCCACTGCATTCCGAATGTTAAACCTTTCCATGAGAAGGTAGAGATTAAAGAACCTAACCAATCAGGGTTCGGGTTTGCAATAATGCCAATTTCGTCAGCTGCTTTATAGTCACCCTGGTCGTTAACAATCAACTGACCATCAGGCGATCTTTCCACAAGCGAACCTTTGATTACGTTAAGAGGCAACCCTTCAATGGCAAAGTTTCCAAGGTTGCTGAATCCATTAACCAAAATCTCTTTCGATCCTTCGGGCAATGCCTTTACCAAACTTCTGTTAAGGGTGTAATTTACAGCAAGATCCCAAGTGAAATCACCGGTCTTAAGAACCACACCACCTAACTGCATTTCTATACCCTTGTTTTGGATAGTACCCGCGTTAATAAACACAGACCCATACCCGGTAGAGGGATCCAACGGCCGGTTAATAATCTGATCTCTGGCTTCTCTGTTATAAAAAGACAAATCCAGCCTCAGACGATTCTGAGCCAATTTGGATTCGATACCAAACTCAGTTTCAGTAAGTAATTCAGGCTTCAGGTTACTATTTGCCAACAGCGATGGCTGAGTTGAAGTAACCACGTTTCCAATATTATCCACCCGAGTCTGAGCATTTAATGTTAAGGTTGGGCGGGTATTATATGGCGAACCAAAGTTTGCAGAAGTTCCATAGGCAAATCTCACCTTTAAAAAATCCAATACGTTAGGTGCCATGTTGGGGAAAGCTGCTGAAGGCACAAACGCTATACTACCACCGGGATAGAATAATGAACGATTGGCCTGCTCCAGCGTTGAAGACCAGTCATTTCTTCCGGAAAGGTTAACATATAAGAAGTCTTTGTAGCCCAAGTTAGCATCGAAGAACACCCCGGCAATCGCGCTATTTCTTACTAAGTTCAACTGGTTGCCTCTGAAGTCTTTTGGCTGAGTTGATGTAAAGTTGCGGTGCTCCTTTAGTCCGTATACAACCTGACCTAAACTCTCAAGACCTGTTTGCTCAAAAGCATTGGAACGATAGTTAAAACCAACCAAAGCTGATAAGTCCAGATTCTGATTTAATTGCTTCTTGAACGTAGCAAGTACTGAATGGTCAATTACAGTGTTGTTTGATACTGATGTCCTGTAAGCGCCTGGAAGGAGGTTTGAGTCATAACCAACACCACCTTTATTTATCTCATACGATTGCCGCTCGCTGTAAGTATCATAACCAAGACGGTAGGTTAAATTAAACCAATCGGCAATATCGTAGCTCAAGCTATTGCTTGAAAAGAAACGATTTGTTACGCTGGTTTGCAACGTATTTTTCAATAACCACTTAGGGTGAGAAATACTATTATTGTTACGATAGTAGACATTTGCTTTTGTAATCGGATTTTCAAATGGCCAGTTCAAATCCATATTGCGCGGAGTATAAAATAAGTTCGCAAATATGGAAGGACCACCAATTGAGTTTGAACCAGTACCCCCTGCTGACGGTGGGGTTTGGAAATCTGTTTTCACAAAGTTAAAACTGCTTGAGAGCGTTAACTTTTTGGTAAGTTTTAAGTTACCGCCAAAAGAAAGGTTATCTCTTTTTACATTATTGTTCTGGATAAAACCCTTTTCATCCAAATGGCTATAGCTGAAAGCCGCATTTCCAAACTCATTGGACGAGCCAAGGCTAAGGGAAGTAGTAGCTGAAGACCCTTTCTGGAAGATACTCTTCACGTTGTTAGGCTGGGCAACGGGAATATATCCTCCGTTATCAGTTCCAGCTTGTGCAAACTCAGGATTATCAGGAAAAAGAGCTCTATGCTCCCAATAGGGGTGGCGAACACCAGTTGGCTTTCCGTCAAACAAGCTACCCCAGTTGCTGAAGAATTCACCGTAGGCACCGTCAAAACCATTGGCCCACTTGTTTTGGTATTCAGGTAATACAGCTTCTGAAACAAAATAAGATTGTCCAATGGATCCTGTAAATCTGCCTTTACCTTTTCCTTTTGCTCCAGTTTTAGTAGTAACTAAAATTACACCATTTCTACCTTGTGAACCGTAGGTGGTTGTAGCACTTAAGCCACGCAGCACGCTCACAGACTCAATGTTGTTTGGATCGATATCCAAAAAGCGGGAAGGAGCAACCTGACCGTCACGGAAATCAGCAGAAATATCATTTGATGCCGTGTTAATTGGCACCCCATCTACAATCCAAAGAGGTTGTGTGTCGCCTGTGATAGAGCTGTTACCGCGTATGTTAATACGGCTTGAAGAACCAGCAAGACCCGATGAATTCAAGATCTGAAGACCAGGAGTTCTGCCCTGCAAAGCTCGGCCAACATCAGTTTCTGGCTTGTCCGCTAGGAGTGCCGCTGAGATTGTAGTTGTTGCATATCCAAGCGCTTTTTGATCACGTTGAATACCCTGGGCTGTTACAACTACCTCACTTAATTGTTGAACATCCAGCCCAAGGCCAATGTCAACTGTAGTTCGCTCTCCGATTGGAACTTCCTGTGTTTGAAGGCCAATAAACGAAAAAACTAAACTACCACCGGAAGCCGGGATGTTAAGTTTATAGTTACCGTCAGTATCGGTAACTGTTCCATTAGTGGTTCCTTTGAGGACCACGTTTACTCCAGGCAAAGTCGAGCCATCTTCTGCGGCTGTTACTTTACCCGAAACCACTCGGTCTTGTGCCCAGGCACTGAGCACAAACGCGAATGAGAAGCACACTAGTAAAAACTTCTTCATAGGTTAATGTTTAGGTTAAATGAAACGCTAATTTAATTAATTATTTCTTAACACAAAATAGAGAAACGAACTTTGTATTGACCCAGTGCCCAAAACCCAAACATCCTTCGTTTGAGTGGCACCAAAAACAAGGTTTTTTT
>JBBSBG010000049.1:0-13543 GCA_038251495.1 Cytophagales bacterium | reverse complement strand
TCGCCTCGGGCAATGGTGAGTGAAGCATTTTGAAATACAACGTGATTATCATACTTCTTGGTTAGCTCTTCAACAATAACCGGATAGTTTCCTGAGCGCGGAGCAGGCGGGAACTTAAGATTTAAAGAAGAAGTATCCATTTCATCTACTTGCACAATCTCAAACTTCTCGAGCATTTTTACCCGCGACTGAACTTGCAGGGTTTTTGAATATGTTCCTTTAAAGCGATCAATGAATCCTTGAATATCTGCAATTTCCTTTGCCTGATCTTCAAAATGTTTCTGTTGTTGCTCACGTCTTTCCTTTCGCAACTCCAGGTAATGAGAATAGTTTGTCTTGTAATCATAAATCCTACCCATGGTTACTTCAATGGTTCGGTTTGTGAGGTTATCAACAAACGTTTTATCGTGACTAATCACAATAACTGCTTTGGCACTGGTCTTTAGAAAATCTTCCAACCATTGCACAGATTCGATGTCTAAGTGGTTAGTAGGTTCATCTAATAAAATGAGATCAGGTTTTTGCAAAAGAATTTTTACCAATTCAATCCGCATGCGCCAGCCCCCGCTAAACTCACTTGTTGATCGCGTGAAATCGCTGCGAAGAAATCCTAAACCCATCAAGGCTTTTTCTATCTCGGCATCGAAATTAATTTCCTCAATTGAATAATATTTTTCACTTAACTCCGAAACCTGCTCAATGATTTTAGAGTATTCATCAGACTCATAATCGGTACGGGTTTCTAATTGATGGTTCAATGCATCGATTTCCTTCTTCATGTTTAGTATTTTTGAGAAAGCTTTAGAGGCTTCTTCAAAAACGGTGCAATCATCTTCTGTAAGTAAATGTTGTGGAAGGTATGCAATGACAGCATCTTTAGGAGCCGAAACTTTACCTCGCGTGGGCTTGCTAACGCCAGCAATTATTTTCAGCAGAGTTGACTTGCCCGCACCATTTTTACCCATTAAGGCAATGCGGTCATTTTCATTGATATTGAAGGTGATATTGCTAAAAAGGGCTGATCCACTAAACTCAACACTTACCGAATCGACAGAAATCATAGGTCCAAAAATAAGGGGGCAAATATAAGTATTTGTTGCTTTGTATAGAGTCAGTTAAATCGATAGGGTGTATTCAAAATTGTCGCATGCTCTTAGTGACCTCACCCCGGCAAGCTGTCGGCAGTTAGCACGATTTTCTTGCCCCTCTCCATTGGAGAGGGGAGATGCTATGCTGCCATTGAGTAAATGCTTTGAGGGGTGAGGTCAAAAGCGCAACAATTTGAAAACACCGATAAAGTTGTACTACAACTTTGCTCTAAAATGAAATAGTTGTAGGACAACTATTCAAAAGAGAATAGATTGCACATGCCTCACCATATTTGAAAATTCAATGCTTCTTAAGATACATGATGTTAGTCGCGCAAATGGAAGCGATTTCGCTCTCAGCAATATCAACTTTAGTCTTGAAAGAAATGGACGAGTAGCGCTTGCAGGAGAAACCGGATCGGGTAAAAGTACACTTCTGAAAATCATTGGTGGTTTGCTGGATGCTGATTCAGGTGAAGTAATTTTTAGGAATAGAAATGTGGTTGGACCAAGTCAGAAGTTAGTTCCCGGTCATCCGGAGATTGCTTATCTATCACAGCATTTTGATTTACCTAAATTCTTGCGGGTTGAACAAGTACTGGCTTATGCAAACTCACTTTCAAGAAAGCAAGCGGATGAGATTTATTCTGTCTGTCGGATTGGACATTTGTTAAAACGAAGAACCGATGAGCTTTCGGGTGGCGAACGGCAGCGCATTGCGATTGCGCGGTTACTGATTACAAAACCTAAACTCTTATTGTTGGATGAGCCCTATTCAAATCTTGATAGTGTTTTAAAGAATATTCTCAAGCAAGTTATTCAGGAGATCGGATTGAAGTTGAATCTAAGTATCATTTTGGTTTCGCACGATCCGGCCGATACGCTCTCGTGGGCTGACCAGATTATGGTTTTGAAAGATGGAAATATCCTGCAGGTTGGTACACCTAAAGACATTTATGAAAATCCGATTAATCAATACGTGGCCGGACTTTTTGGAAGCTATATGCTACTATCGCCAGTTGCGTTAAAAGTGTTAGGGATAACAAGTAAAACTACCCGAATCATTCGCCCTGAAAACATTGAAGTATTTAAGACCAAGGCGAAAGTTAATACAGGCAAAATATTGTCAATTGTTTATTTCGGCACTCACTACGAAATAGAAATAAAAGCTGGCAAATGGAGGTTGTTTGCTAATAGTAAGGAAAATCAGTTTGTAATTGGTGATAAGGTTAAAGTCAGAATTTTAAAATGAACATGAAAACTGAATTTGATGTAATTGTTGTTGGTGTTGGTTCAATGGGTTCTTCAACTTGTTACCACCTTGCAAGTAAGGGATTGAGTGTGTTAGCTATTGAGCAATTTGATAGTCCACATGATCAAGGCTCGCATGCAGGCCAAAGTCGTATCATCCGTAAAGCCTACTTCGAGCATCCTCATTATGTTCCTTTATTGGAAAAGGCTTATTCAAACTGGCGAGATATTGAGCGTAAAGCTGGTAAACAAATTTACTTCCCAACGGGTCTTCTCTATGCAGGTAAGCCCGATCAGGTTTTGATAAAGGGAGTTCGTGAATCTGCACAGAAATACAATATAAACGTTGAGTCGCTTTCAGCTTCGGAAGCTAAAGCAAGATTTTCCAGGTTTTTCATTCCTTCCAATTATGAAATTTTGTTTGAACCAGATGCTGGCTTTATTACACCTGAGCGTGCTATCCAGACTTATATAGAGTTGGCGAAAATTTCGGGAGCTGAAATCCATTCAAATGAAAGAGTAATTTCGTGGGAGAAAAATAGAGATACTATTAAAGTTCTGACAAACAATAGTTCGTACACCTGTAAGAAAATAATTTTTACTGCTGGTGCCTGGACAGAAAAACTTATTCCCACTTTGAAGAAGAGTCTAAATGTTACACGACAAGTGATTGCCTGGGTTAATCCGAAAGAGAATTCAGCATTTGAACTGGGAAAATTTCCGTGTTGGATGATTGACGATGAGCATGTTCCCGGCATGTATTATGGCTTTCCCTCCCTGGATGTTAAAAAGTTTGGTGCACCAGCTGGTTTAAAGTTAGCGTATCATTATCCGGGACTACCTTCCGATGCTGACAACGTAAATCGGGTTCCTGAAGTCGAAGAGGAGAGCCGATTAGTCAGCACCATGGAAAAATATTTACCTAATACGTATTCGTCTACACATACTTTAAAAACTTGTTTATATACAAACACACCAGACGAAAATTTTATTCTTGATTTCTTGCCTGGTTATGATAAACAAGTAATTATCGGTGGCGGTTTTAGCGGTCATGGGTTCAAGTTTGTGTCTGCGGTAGGTGAAATATTATGTGATCTGGCTACAGATGGCGGAACAAGATTACCCATTGGCTTTTTAAACGCAGCACGATTTATATCTTAATTCACGTTCGGTCTAAAAAGCTCGGAATTGGCGCTGTGATACTGTAGCTTGTTAAATGTTATTGATTTTAAAATATGAACAGAACCCTTAAATTATTTTTGATGCTGCTAGTTAGTTCAGCAGCATCTGTTCAAGGTCAGGATTCAGATATTTCAGAAATTGATGCCTCAGATCCGGCAACCATGAAGAGTCGTTTTATCACTGACTTCGAAGCCTACTTGTTTGTAGCTAATGCTCGGCATTATGGTATTCGAATCGGCTATGATTATGGCCTTCAAAACGGCAAACATCTTTTTGGGATGTCATTACCTTTTCTTCATACAATCTATGATGCCAACTTTGCTGGCTTCGAGAATACTACGGGAGTTGGCGATTTAAAAATGCAGTACATGTTTGTTCCGTTCGAGCAAACAAAGACTGCCGGCTTACAACGCGTTTCTCCCTATATAGAGTTGACAGCTCCAACTGGTAGCGTTCAATTAGGTAGAGGGGCAGGCACCTGGCTATTTAAGCCAGGCATGATTTTTACGTTTCGATCCAATCCGTATGTTTCATTTTACCCCGAAGTAAAGTTTCAAATGTCCGCAGGTTTTGCGAATAGCCTGGGTGGAGCGGATGGAGCACCGGATCCAAGCAATCCCGCTAAGGATGGTAAAATTCAAAATCTGAGTTTGTCCTTGCCGGTTGTTGTGCTGGTAAAAGATTGGGATGGGTGGGTTTCTTTGAATGCCATGTACATTCGGTCGTTTTCAGAAAGGGTTGACTTCATTTATCTCCGCACCGACTTTGGCAGAATGATCGGTGATAATACTTCGGCTGCATTAAACATCTCTAAATTTATTGCGGGCCAGCCGAGACTCGATGTTTTGGTGCAGGCAAAGTTTCAATTCTTCATTCGATGAGGTTAATCATTAAGAATTTTCCCCGTCAGCCTCATTTAGAATTATTTCCTTATTTGTATTAGAAGATTTCTCCTTATCTTTTCATATGATAAAGAGATTTCTGTCTAGTTCACCGGTTGCACTTAGTCAAGGTATTGGACTTGTTAGAATCATCATTGGTTCTCTTATGGCTTATCATGGACAAGAAGTATTTAACCCTGAGTTAATGAAAGAGTATGCTACCTGGGATACCTTTCAAGAATCAAGTGCCTTGTTTATGGTTTACTTGGGCAAAGGCTCTGAATTTGTTGCTGGAGTTCTGCTGTTGCTTGGCTTGCTTACCCGAGTTGGCGCGATCATAACTATCTGTGCATTAGGATATATTACATTTTTTATTGGCCATGGTAAATTCTGGTACGAAGATCAACATCCCTTTATGTTTGTACTTTTTGGTATGTTATTCTTTTTCACCGGACCTGGAGCGTGGAGTCTCGATGCAATTTTTTTTAAGAAAAACCATAGTGAATAGATGTGATTTGTTAGGAATTAAATTCGTTCTTATTTCCATTGTTAAAAAGATGACAAAAGTCATTAGTTCTTGTGATTGCAATCAATCATGACGAGAAGTTCGATGACTAGATTTGACTAAAATTTATTTGTATGAAAAAGATCCTTGTTCCCTGCGATTTTTCAAAGCCTGCTATTCAGGCATTTCGATATGCCCTCGATATAGCAGCAAAATCAACTAACGGAATTGTACACGCGCTCTATGTGGTAGAGATTCCTGTGATAACTGATACCATGTTAATGCCTATCATTCCTTTTGAGGACGGGTTGCTTCAGGAAATCAAGCAAAAGACATTGCTACAGTTTGCCAAATTGAATGACAAGTACAATAAGGAGTCGATCAAAACAGCTATCGATGTGCAATTTGGTCGGCCTTCTGAAATGATCCGAAGTTATGTTGAAAAGAATGGCATTGATATCATCATCATGGGTTCTCATGGCGCTAAGGGTAGCAAAGAATTGTTTATTGGCTCCAACGCGGAACGAGTTGTACGGAATTCAACTGTACCCGTTATTGTGTTGAAGGATTATTTTAAAGGAGCTATAAAGAATATTGTCTTTCCGAATACTCTGGAAACGGAAAATCAGGAACCGTTAATTCAACGGGTAAAAATTCTGCAAAACTTCTTTAAGGCTCATCTTCATATTGTTTGGATTAATACACCAATTAATTTTACCCCAGACACCGTCACTCTTGCGCGATTGAATGCCTTTGCAAAACGCTTTCAATTCAGAGATTATTCAACCAGTGTTTTCAATCACCTGAGCCCGGAAGAAGGAATTATTGACTTCGCCAACACGGTAGATGGATCACTCATAGCGATGGGCACTCATGGAAGAAAGGGTCTTGCACATATCATGCACGGCAGTCTTACAGAATCGCTGGTTAATCATACTGAAAAAATAGTGTGGTCTTATGTAATGAAGGATAATGATTGAACCTGAAGTTATTGCAGACTTAAAGTGCTTTCATTGCGGAGAAGTTTGCGATGAAGTAAATTGGTTTGAAGACAAATCGTTTTGTTGCCAGGGATGTCAAACAGTTTATGAAATTCTGAACACCAATAACCTGTGCGAATACTATAGTTTCAATCAAACGCCAGGTATTCAATTAAAAGATATTGCTGATGAAACGTTTTCATTCTTGAATGAAGAAGATATCAGAAAGAGAATGTTGGCATTTGAGTCTGATGCTTTTGCCAAGGTAAACTTTTCGATACCCAATATTCACTGTGTATCTTGCATTTGGTTGTTGGAGAATCTTCAAAAATTAGGCACTGGTATTCTGCATTCGGAAGTAAATTTTGCCAAGAAGAATATCACAGTAGACTTTAATCCTACTCAAATAAAACTTGGAACGGTGGCTCAGTTACTGGCTTCAATTGGATATGCGCCTAAAATAACATTAGAGCAACATGAAGTTCCAAAGCCTAAGCTTGATAAGTCTCTTTTATTAAAACTTGCCATTACTGGATTTTGCTTTGGTAATGTTATGTTGTTTAGTTTCCCGGAGTACCTTGGTATTGATCGCAGTGAGAAGGGATTGATAGAACTATTCTCCTGGCTAAATTTAGTATTAGCCGTTCCTGCTTTTTTGTACGGGGGATTTGATTACTTAAAATCAGCAGTTAAGAGCTTTTCGCAACGACAAATCAATATTGATGTGCCGATTGCTGCAGGATTGGTGGCACTATTTTTTAGAAGTGCCTATGATATCATTTCTTCAACAGGACCCGGCTACCTTGATTCACTTACCGGATTAGTTTTCTTTTTGCTAATCGGGCGTTGGTTTCAAAGTAAAACATACGAGAGTCTTTCATTCGATCGGGATTATACAGCTTACTTTCCGCTTGCAGTAAATAGACTGGTAAATAAGGACTGGAAATCTGTAATAATCTATAACCTTAACAAGGGCGATCAAATCCGAATTAGAAACATGGAGATCATTCCTGCTGACAGTACCTTGTTGGAAAACTTAGCATTTATAGACTATAGTTTTGTTACTGGAGAAGCGCGTCCTGTTAAAGTTAAACAGGGTGACACAGTTTTTGCCGGTGGGCGATTGGTAGGAGCTCCAATAGTGTTAGTAGTCAACAAGAAAATTTCGCAAAGCCATTTAACAAGCTTATGGAATAATGAGGCATTTCGCAAAGGCAATGAAGCTATCTATAAGAAAACGATCGACCATGTTGCTAAATTGTTTACTTGGGTGGTACTAGCCATAGCATGTATCACCGCCATATACTGGTATTTTAATGATCCCACCTCTATGTGGTTAATTATTACTTCGGTATTGATGGTGGCTTGCCCATGTGCGTTAGCCTTGTCGGCTCCTTTTACTTTTGGAAGCGTGGTGCGGGTATTTGGTAAACACCAGTTGTATTTGAAAAATGTAGATGTTGTTGAACGCATGGCTGCAATTGATGCAATTGTGTTTGATAAAACGGGCACAGTAACACACGGAGCAAATCCACAAATTGATTTTGTCGGTAAATTATGTGCTGACGAATTAGCGATCATCAAATTGCTGACAAGCTATTCAACACATCCGTTAAGCAGGCTTATTAATAAATATATTAAGAAGGAAAGTCACGAGGTCGTTGATCATTTTAGTGAAATTCCGGGTAGGGGTATAGAGGCAATGGTGCATGGACAGATGTTTAAGATAGGCTCGGCTGAATTTGTTGAGTTTCATAATGGAGCAGACTCATCTACTACTGCTGTTTTTGTGAAGATTGACAATGAGGTTCGTGGTTACTTTACTATCAGCACGATGGTGCGAAATAGCATCCGAACAATGATTCAGAAATTGGGTGCCAAGTGCAAAGCCCTAATTTCTGGGGATAGTGCAATTGAACACAATAAGATGACTGATTTATTTGGGCCTGGCGTCCAACTGCTTTTTAATCAAAGCCCCCACGAAAAACTTAACTACATAAAAGAATTGCAAAGTCACGGAAGCAAGGTGATGATGATTGGAGATGGGTTAAATGATGCCGGGGCTCTGAAGCAAAGCGATGTAGGTATCTCCATTACAGATGATATTTCAGTTTTTACGCCAGCCAGTGATGGTATCATGCATGGAAGTCAATTAGCGAATCTTGATAAGATGTTGCAAGTAGCAAAATCTTCAACCACAATTCTTAAAGTAAGTTTTGCCATTTCATTCTTATACAATGCTATTGCATTAAGCTTTGCAGTTACGGGGCATCTAACTCCGCTGATTGCTGCTATCTTAATGCCTTTAAGTAGTATTAGTGTAGTAACTTTTTCCACAGTATCAGTTAATATTATTGCAAACAAAAAACTTAGTAATAAATCTATATGGAAACTTTAGCAAACGATGCATTAAAAGTTATTAAACCCGGTGATCGTGTTTTTATTCATGGGGGCGCAGCCACGCCACATTATTTAGTAAAGAAAATGGTAGAGCGTTCTGAAGAACTATGGAACGTAGAACTTACCAGCATTAGCCAACAGGGTGAAGCCTATTTCAATGATCCAAAATACAAGAATAGTTTTTATCTCAATTCGCTTTTTGTTTCTGCGAATGTACGTGAGATGGTGAATGATGGCCGTGGCGACTACATCCCGGTTTTTCTAAGCGAAATTCCAAATCTTTTCAAACGAAACATTTTACCACTTGATGTAGCCTTGGTGCAAGTATCACCACCCGATAAGCATGGGTACTGTTCGTTAGGTGTTTCTGTGGATATCACTTCAGCAGCTATTAAAGCGGCTAAAATAGTAATTGCTCAAATCAACTCACGCATGCCTCGCACACATGGCGATGCGATGGTTCATATTAGTGTTTTTGATCATATCATTTATCACGAACAAGAGTTACCGGAAGTCGTGTCACCTGATTCGCATCCCGAAATTTCAAAACGTATAGGAGTGCATTGCGCAGAACTTATTGACGATGGAAGCACCTTACAAATGGGTATTGGCTGCATTCCTGATGCAGTGCTGGCCAGTTTAACAAACCACAAAGGACTTGGCGTACACACCGAAATGTTTTCTGATGGCATTATCCCATTAGTCGAAAGCGGAGTGATTACCAATGAGCACAAGAAAAAGCATCGCGGCAAGATTGTATCCTCCTTTATTCTTGGAAGCCGAAAACTCTATGATTTTGTAGACGACAATCCATTAATAGCGATGCTAGGCATTGATTATACAAACGATACATCAGTAATTCGGAAAAATCCTAAGGTAATGGCAATCAACAGTGCTATTGAAATTGATGTAACCGGTCAGGTTTGTTCCGATTCAATCGGAACTTACCATTATTCTGGTGTTGGCGGGCAGATGGATTTTGTTCGTGGCGCCTCTTTATCGGAGGGTGGCAAACCGATTATTGCTATGCCATCAACAACTTCAAAAGGTATCTCAAGAATTGTATCTATGCTTAAGCCAGGTGCCGGAGTTGTAACAACCCGAGCGCATGCGCACTATATAGTAACCGAATACGGTATTGCCTATCTATATGGTAAAAACATGAAGCAGCGCGCGAAGGCTCTTATTGATATTGCGCACCCCAACCATCGCGAAGAACTTGAGCGAGCAGCTTTTGAGCGTTTTCATTCTTATCAATTCGAACGAACAATCTATTAGTATGGGGATCATCGTATTATTAATTCTGATTAGTATTTCTATTGCTGTCATTTTCCTGATCATCTTCATATGGTCAATGAAAAGTGGTCAATATGATGATACCTACACACCTTCCGTGCGCATGCTCTTCGAGGATAAGCCGTCAAAAAAGAACGCTGAAATTCCTTTAGTGAATAAAAAATCTATTGAAAATGATTAATGATAAAAATCATATTTTCAAATAATCAATATCAGTCGTGATGTTTTGCAGCCGTTTTACTTTTATGAATTGAAAATTAATGCTAACCCCAAAGCCTGTGTATGGAAATTGAAAAATTTAGTTACGACAATAAGATTGTAAAAGCCTTTATGATTGCCACCGTTACCTTTGGGCTGGTGGGGATGTTAGTTGGGCTCACGGCAGCACTCCAATTAGTATACCCAATTTTTAATTTTGACTTGCAGTACACGACCTTCGGGCGAATTCGTCCTTTACACACCAATGCTATCATTTTTGCTTTTGTGGGTAATGCGATGTTTGCCGGAGTTTATTACTCCACACAGCGGTTGCTAAAAGCAAGAATGTTCAATGACATGCTTAGCTGGATTCACTTTTGGGGTTGGCAACTAATTATTCTTGCCGCAGCCATTACGCTTCCATTGGGTCTCACCACGTCAAAGGAGTATGCGGAACTTGAATGGCCTATCGACATCGCTATTGCCATTATTTGGGTAGTGTTTGGTTGGAACTTGATTGGTACAATGGTAAAGCGCAGGGAGCGGCATTTGTATGTGGCTATCTGGTTTTACATTGCTACGTTTGTTACCGTGGCGGTGCTGCATATAGTAAACTCGGTTGCTATTCCGGTAACCCTTTTTAAAAGTTACTCCTGGTATGCGGGTGTTCAAGATGCCTTGGTGCAATGGTGGTATGGCCACAACGCGGTTGCATTCTTCTTAACAACTCCGTTTTTAGGAATTATGTATTACTACTTACCCAAGGCCGCCAACCGACCCGTATATTCCTATCGACTTTCCATTATTCACTTCTGGTCCCTGATTTTTATCTATATCTGGGCGGGTCCACACCATTTGCTCTATTCATCGCTACCTGATTGGGCGCAGTCTTTAGGGGTCGTCTTTTCAATCATGCTTATAGCACCATCATGGGGCGGTATGCTAAACGGATTAATGACTTTGCGCGGTGCCTGGGATCGTGTGCGGGAAGATGTTGTATTGAAGTTTATGGTGGTTGCTGTAACTGCTTATGGTATGGCAACATTAGAAGGGCCTTTGCTTTCATTGAAAAATGTAAATGCTATTGCACACTTTACGGATTGGATTGTTGCACACGTGCACGTTGGAGGTTTAGGCTGGAATGGCTTTTTGATCTTCGCTATTTTGTATTGGATGACACCAAGAATGTGGAATACAAAATTGTATTCACCTAAACTGGCAAACCTTCACTTCTGGTTAGGAACGTTAGGAATAATTTTCTACGCGTTGCCCATGTATGTTTCGGGTGTAGTGCAAAGCCTGATGTGGAAGGAATTCAATGCCGAAGGATTTTTGGTCTATAAAAATTTTTTAGAGACCACTGTTCAAATTCTTCCGTTGCATGCCCTGCGCGCAGTGGGAGGTACTCTTTATCTGACGGGTGCAATCCTCATGACCTATAATTTAATTAAGACTGCCTACTCAGGAAGTTTTATTGCCAACGAAGCTGCCGAAGCTGCACCACTGGCAAAAAAATATGTAGCTAACTCGGGGGGCTGGCACTACAGATTATTGGAGAGCAAACCAATATTGTTTACTACCCTTGCTTTGATTGCCATATTAATTGGGGGTGCTATTGAAATGATTCCAACATTTTTAATAAAATCTAATGTACCTACTCTTGCGAGTGTAAAACCATATACACCGCTCGAACTTCATGGTCGTGATATTTATATCCGCGAAGGCTGTGTGAATTGTCATACGCAAATGGTACGACCATTCCGATCTGAAACAGAACGCTATGGCGAGTATTCAAAGGCTGGTGAGTTTGTATATGATCATCCATTTTTATGGGGTTCTAAAAGGACTGGTCCGGATTTACATCGAATAGGAGGCAAGTATTCTAATATCTGGCACTTCAACCACATGCTTGCGCCTGATGCGGTTTCTACCGGATCGATTATGCCAGCTTACCCTTGGTTGTTTGAACAAATGATTGATGAGGGTGAAACTGCCGGCAAGATCAAGGCGTTGCGGACAATCGGGGTTCCTTATGAAGACGGGTATGAAAATATAGCTAATCAGGATTTGGAAAAACAAGCGGCAGGTATTTCTGAATCGTTAGAGATGGAAGGAATAACGGTAGCAAAGGAAGCTGAGATCATTGCGTTGATTGCGTACCTGCAACGGCTAGGTACTGATATAAAAGGTGAAAAAGTAACTAGTAACTAAAATTTAACCGATTTCAATTATGTATAAAAACGTTCTTCAAAGTATCGATAACATAGAGATCTGGCCAATAATTTCATTCCTGATATTCTTTTCCTTTTTTCTGGGATTATTGATTTGGGTCTTTAAAGTCGATAAGAAATATATAAACAAAATGAAGTCCATGCCGATGGATGATGCAACCGATAAGGAATTGTCTTCTTTAAATCACGAATAACTATGTGCACTTCACCTAAATACAATTCAGCAGTCAACCTGTACAGCGTTACTAAATCTGCTGAACCTAAAAAGAAATGTTCAGGTAAATGCAAAGAGTGCCGCAAAGTAGAAGCTATTAATACAAGGGCAGCTGCCGTGCTAAAGGCAAGTATTGCATTCTTGTTTTTCATTGCCATTAGTTCTGTGGGTTTTGCCCAAGCCGCAGATAATACAACGCAGCCATCATTTTCTGATGATCCGTTTAACAGCCCTATGCTTCCTTTAGTAATAATAACAGCACTGATTTTTATTGCCGTTATCTTGGTTGCTGTTGTAGGAGTTTACCTTGTTAAGATTCTGAATATTTTAGCAAGTCAGGCCGAGAAAGAAAAAGTGGAGCGTCTCGGAATAATAATTACACACAAAGCAAGCTGGTGGAGTAAATTCATTGACTCAATGAATGCAGCAGTTCCGGTTGCTCAAGAAAAGGCTATTGTACTTGATCATAACTATGATGGAATAAAAGAATTAGATAATCACTTGCCACCTTGGTGGTCATGGCTTTTTATTGGAACCGTAATCTGGTCCGCAGTTTATTTATTTGTCTATCACGTTTCAGGATCAATGCCCTTGCAAATGCAAGAGTATCAGACTGAGTTGGTAGATGCCGAACAGCAGTCTATCAGGCTTAGAGCTTCACAACCGCAGGCAGTTATTGATGAGAACGCACTTGTGTATGCACCCGATGAAGCAATTATTATTAAAGGTAAAGCTGTATTTCAATCCAGTAACTGTGCATCCTGCCACAGAAACGATGGTGGCGGAAATGCAATTGGTCCAAACTTGACGGATAAATACTGGATTCACGGTGGCGATGTGAAGAGTGTTTTTGCCTTAATAAAAAATGGCGCTGTCGAAAAAGGAATGCCAGCCTGGGGTAAAGTAATGAGCCCCAAAGATGTGTATGATGTAGCTTTTTACGTGATGAGTTTGCAAGGCACCAATCCACCGGATGCAAAGGCTCCTCAAGGCGTAATATTTGAGCCTATGGTAGTAAAACCAGATAGCGTAAAAGTGCAAGCTTTGCTAAGCAACTAAGAAATGGAAGATGAATTGAAGACGGACATTCGGAAAGAAAGATTAGCAAGCAGTGTAAACTACGAAGAACTTTATAACGAAGAATTTCGCGATAGCATTGCTACGGTTGATGAACAAGGCAAGCGCATTTGGATTTATCCTAAAAAACCTTCGGGAAGACTTCACACCAAAAGAGTAATTGTTACGGTTGCATTACTCAGCCTTCTTTTCTCTGGGCCTTTTATAAAGATTGGTGGACAACCTTTCTTATTACTCAAT
>JBBSBG010000048.1:0-13547 GCA_038251495.1 Cytophagales bacterium | reverse complement strand
TTGGTAGCTATCAAAAAATAAAAACCACCCGGAATCTGTAAAGTAAGTGTAGAGCACTCCGGCAGTCATCACAATTGCAAAAACTAATACCGCATGAACCATCCAGCGCTCAACTTTCCAAGCCTTTAATGTTTTGTTTGAAAGCTGACGATAAGGATCGCCCAAGGTTTCTGCCAAGCCCCCGCAACCACAAACCCAACTGCAATACCAACGCTTGCCAAAGAAGTAAACAAACACGGGCACACCAATTATAATAAGCGCAATCCCCCACCCTAACATAAATAAACCCAGTGTTCCGTTTTGGGTGAGTGTATCTAATCGAGAGTCAAAGAAAAAAGAATAATCAAGTGGCCAGATATTTTTGAAATCGAAATACGGTTTGTTTAGTCGGATTAAGATTTCGGGTAGCAGAAATGCAAATGATGTTTGGAAAAACATAACGGAACAGGTACGCAGGATCTGGTACTTGCTATGTCTGTAGTGAATGATCATACGAACACCCATTACTAAAATGCACAGTGTATAAATAAATCCATACAAGAAAAAACGGCTGGCTTCATTTCCGTTTAGCAAGGCACTCAAAGGATCAACCATAATAATCCAGTTGGTCATATACTCTGGATAGAAATAAAGTAACACGTAAAACGTGATTAGCCACGTACCCGTAATAATTCCAAGCCAACTTGCATTTTTCATTATGTTAAAGAAAATGCCATTGTTCTTTATTCCAGGTTCTAATTTAAGTTTCGGTAAAATATATAATAGCGCTCCAACTACACACAAGCCGATAGTCAACATTAAAAACCCAAATGGACTATTCTTTACCGGACTAATCGCTGAAGCTTTCGTCATTGAATAGGTAAGGTCTTTAATTTGGTAGCGGTCAAAACCTACTTGATTGATTATTCCGTAGGCCTTGATTTTAGCGGCTACTTCCTCAAGCCTTGCTTTCAATTGCTCTGGCGATTCAAAATGTTGACCATCAATCCCACCACCGAAATCCTTAAATGCCTTATTCTTAAAACTTGTTGCTTCATTACTGCCTTTATACAACGAATCAACTGTGGCAATTGAAAATGAAGTTCTATTTAATCCTACCAAGGTGTTTATATCGGTTGAACTGATCTCGTAAATTTTTATCTGCTGCTCGTTCACTTTATCAAATGATTGCTTTAGTTCACTTACGAAAGAAAAATTAGAACTTACAGGATGATTGAGAATTGATTGTGCCTGCGCAAGAAACAATTGAGATTTTTTCTGATCCGAAATTTTCTCCCCAACGATCGCTGGCGTGAGAGAATAATTTGCCCAAAAGAAAGAAATATTGAAAATAGTAAAGCCTGTGATAAACAGAGCGAGACCGATTAGTTTAAGTGTTTTCATTGATTGGGCTACGCTGGTTGCGTAAATTTTATTTGTTGACTAAATGTACTGTTGATTTCAGATTCGTGGCGGGCAAAAAACTCAGGATCAAAGTTCGCTTCGGTAAGATGATTTATTATAAAATGTACATCTCTTTTATCGCGCAGCCAACTGTCAAAACATTCATGCCGCATGCGAATTCCAAACACATTGATTCCAAGAAACTGTTCGGTCTCCTTATTCCAAATAATGTGCACAGCTTTCTTTCCCGACTCATGCTCCCAATAAAAATCAGCTTCATTCTGTTTGAGTTCACTATTGACAGTTCCGTAAGTCTGATATTCTATATCAAAAAACTTGGCTGAGTTAAACCACGGGCCGGGTTCATATTTTGTTTTGTCGCCACAAATAGTTTGCGCTACTACTTCGCCCATCATGCGCCCGGTGTACCACACCTGCTCAATATTTCTGCGGCCAGGCAACGCATAGGTTCGTTCAACGCAATCGCCCAACGCATAAATGTTCTCAAAATTTGTTTGCAGATATTCATTTACCAGCACACCGCGCTTTGTTTCAATGCCCGAGTCTTTTAGAAAATCAATATTGGGAGCAACCCCCACGGTTAACCCCACAAACCCGCACGAAATTGTTTCTCCAGAATTTATTACTACTGATTTAACTCTGCCAGCAGCATCGCTTTCAATTTGCTTCAGTTCAGTATTTAATTTCAAATCTACATGATGCGACCGAATGTGCCTCGAAATTAAATTGGCCTCTTGCATGGGAAGCACGCCACTCCAAAATTCAGGTTCACGCACCAACATGGTTACTCCGATTTTCCGAGATAGCAACATCTCAGTCATCTCAATACCAATTAACCCGCCACCTACAATCACTGCATGATCAACACCTTTTGTGTTTTCTTCCATCAATTGAAGATCAGGATAACCATACAGACCTTGAACTCCCTTTAAATCCTGACCTGGCCAACCAAATTTGTTTGACTTAGACCCCGTGGCAATAATTAAAACATCATATAAAATCGTACCCCCCGATTTCAGTTGCAACTGATTTGATGTAGGAACTACTTTTTCAACATGATCAAAGACCAGATCAATTCGATTTTTTTTCCAGAAAAAATCCTCGTAGGGTTTTATATTCTCGAACTTCATGTGCCCCATGTAAACATACATAAGGGCGGTGCGCGAATAGAAATGTTTTGTCTCTGACGAGATTATTGTAATCCGATGATCACTCCGTTTGCGGATGTGTCTTGCAGCTGTAACCCCCGCAATACCATTACCTATAATAACAATATTAGTCATGGAGTGTAAAGATACACTTCAAATCACGAAGTAAACTGTCAAGGGATTGACAAATAGTGCCTACTTCTTGTACATTCTTTCGTAATATTCATCGGCCATGCGGCCAGAATCAAAGAATGGAAGTACATCTGTCATGCTCGCCTTCATTATTTCCAACCATTTGGCTGGTGATTCATAATAAAGTGGAATGATTTCGTTTTCCAGCAAGTCAAGGAGATTTGTTGCTTCAATTTTATCCTTTTCTTCTTGCGACATGGAATCCGAAGCCGTTTCAATCACAAATGCATTTTCTCCGTGCTTGGCAAATTCCGGAACCCAACCATCAGGGATAGACAAGTTGATCGATCCATTCATCGCGGCTGTCATTCCCGAGGTACCCGAAGCTTCACGATACATTCTCGGGTTATTCAACCAAAGATCAGAGCCCTTTTTCAAATGAGCTGAAATCCAAAGTTCATAGCCAGTTACCACGGTGCAATTTGGAAGTGGCTTTGTCTCCCAATAAATTTCGTTGAAGGTGTTGATAGAACTGTAGTCCTCGGGATACGGTTTACCCGCCCAGATGAATTGCACCGGCATATCCTTATTAGAGACGATTTTCATAAACCGATCAAAATCTGAAAGGATAAGATTTGCTCTTTTATAACCGGCAAACCTGCGGGCCCAAACAATAGTTAAAACATTCTCATCAAATAATTTACCAGTTTGGTTAGCAATAACACGGAAGAGTTTTTTCTTCAGCTCTTTCTTTTTACTAACAAGTGCCTTGTCATCGTTATCAAGTTTTGCTTTGTCAAGATCTTCGTCTCGCCAGTAGGTTCTGTTTTGCGCATTGGTAACAGCCGTGATGTCACAAATTCCTTTATAGCCACCCCACATTTTACGCGCAACCTCACCATGCAATTGCGATACGCCATTCGCATGCTTAGCCATTCGCAAAGCTGTAAGAGTATAATTTAACATTCCATTTTCCGGATGTACAAGATCTTCAACTGTCTTTTGGGTAAGACCATTAAAAAAAGTCATTCCATTTAAAATCGGAAGACTGTGTTCTTCATTCCCAGCAAGCTCAGGCGTGTGCGTTGTAAAGACAACACGTTTTTTTACTTCTTCTAGGTCTTTGTACTTATCCATTAAATAAAAACACATTGGAAGCGCATGGCCTTCATTCATGTGGTAGATTTCAGTGTCGCGCTGTAGCTCGTCTAATAATTTTGCACCACCAATACCTAATAAAATTGATTGGGCTATTCGGGTTGTTTGGTTAGGATCATATAACCGGTGAGAGATTGTTTGCGCCAAAAAATCATTTTCAGGAATATCAGTAGAAAGGAGAAACATCGGGCAAGTATTGAATACCTCGGGCTTTAGCAGATACGCCTTCACAAATACTTTTGCTCCGTGAATCGTAATTGGATAGACAATTCCCGTATCGGTAAGGAAAGAATAATCCTTATCGCGGAAGCTAACTTTTAAGGTTTGATCCTGGTTGCGTTCCTGATCGTAGTAACCTTTCTTCCAAAGTATACCAATCCCGATCATGTTTTGCTTTAGCTCAAAGGCACTGCGCATGTGCGAACCGGCCAAAAAACCTAAACCGCCACTATATATTTTCAAAGGTTGGTCTATTGCAAACTCCATCGAAAAATAAGCCACGGACTTGGAGTACTTTTTATCAATTTTATAAGGGAACAGTTCTGAGGGCTTAATCATGAAACAAGGGTTAGTTTACCATTTTGAAGGCCGCTAAAGTAACAAATGAAGGGCAATTGAGTTTGGTAAATATTTAGTTGTGGCTAAATAGCTTTCCGCAATCGGTTGTGTTATAAGGTTTGCTTTAATTTGCACCAACATTTTTTACCTTAGAAGAACATTAAGCATTAAAATTTATGATCAAACTTTTCTTTTTTGCACTCACTTTTTGCTCAGTCTCAACATTTTTCATTTATCCGCAGGAACAAAAATTTGATCTGGCCGCAAGTATTTCACGAGGCAAAGAAGTTTATAGTGGGTATTGCATGAGTTGCCATCAGGAACAAGGAGAAGGAATTGAAGATGTATTTCCGCCACTGGAAAAGGCTGATTATCTGATGGCCGATAAAAAACGTTCAATCATGCAAACTCTTTATGGTGTAAGTGGCGAAATAAAAGTGAATGGAAAAATCTATTCTGGTGAAATGACTGGGTTTGAGCTTACCGACCAGGAAACCAGTGATGTATTGAATTATGTTCGCAATTCATTTGGTAATAAAGGTGAAGCCGTGACACGTGAAGAAGTGAAAGCAGTAAGGAAATAGTAAATGAGTCTTTCAAAAAAATTGTTGGGGATTGATTACTTTTCGCACAACGAAGAAGATGCCGAACTGGAAAAAGATTTTAAGCATTAATTGTGAAAGATTTTAAAGCCATAATTGACGCGTATAAGCAAGTTGATTTTAGTCAACGAAAGGCTGCACTTGCCACGGTAGTTAAAGTTCGAGGCTCGTCTTATCGCAGTCCGGGTGCGCGGATGTTAATTACGGATGATGGTCGTTGGGTGGGTTCAATTAGTGGCGGTTGCCTTGAAGGTGATGCGTTGAGAAAGGCGCGCACGGTAATGGCCGATAAAAATCCCATGACGGTTACTTACGATACCCGCGAGGAGAGTAATCAGAATCTTGGAATCGGGTTAGGTTGTAATGGAGTAATCGATGTTTTGATTGAACCATTGGATGAACACAATCAAAAAAATGCAATCAACCAATTTAGTTCACTAGTCAACACAAAAGAACCAGTTGTACTTGCTACCATTTTTAGTGGCCTCAATTCAGTTGGTGAAAAGTTTTTGCTATCCAACTCGGGTGATGTTTCTAGTTCATTTTCAAATATAGAGTTGAACAAATTAGTTCAATCTGATTTATTAAAACTCATTGAATCAAAAAGATCCGAAGCAAAAACCTATGTAATAGGTGATGAGCAATTTGAAGTATTCATCGAACTTATTCAACCGACTTTATCCCTAATTATTTTTGGAGGCGGCTTTGATGCGAGGCCAGTAAGTGAGTTGGCTAAATCACTGGGGTGGAATGTTTCCGTAACAGATGAATGTGTCGCTCACATTGCACCCATCTTCTTCCCAACAGCTGACAAGCTTTCGCTTTGCCAGCGCGAGTTTATTGACCGCGATTTTGAAATTACTCCATTCACAGCATGCGTACTCATGTCGCATAATTATGAGTATGATCGTGATGTGCTAAGGAAACTACTTGGCGCGCACACTCCATACATTGGCATACTTGGTCCGCGCAAGCGATTTGATAAAATGCAACAAGAGTTTTCTGTTGCTGGCATAACATTAAGTGAATTTGATTTACAACGAATTCATTCCCCTATTGGGTTAGACATTGGTGCGGAGGCGCCCGATGAAATTGCCCTTTCAATCATTTCTGAAATTCAAAGTAAGTTTTCGAATCGTTCCGGTGGTTTCTTAAAATATCACAGTGGCCCTATTCACCAGCGCGATGCAAAAAGCGATCAGGTGTTTAAGCAAGTTTACATGGAAGGAGAAGGGCTTCATCGCAAGAGTAGTCGCTAGAATGTCAATCAATATTGTAATTCTTGCAGCCGGTTCTTCATCACGCCTGGGGCAATCAAAACAACTCATTCAAGTAAACGGGAAATCATTATTAAAACATGCTGCAAAGTCAGCACTTGACTCCGAAGCGGATTCTGTAATAGTAGTACTTGGATCAAATTCCCCATCGCATAAATTAGAAATTGAACCACTGGGGGTTGAGATAATTGAAAATAAGAATTGGCAAGCGGGCATGGGCAGTTCCTTAAAGGTTGGACTCAATCACCTTTTAAGCAGCACGGCCGAAATACAAGCCATTATCGTTATGGTTTGCGATCAGCCTTACCTGACAACTGCGCACCTCAATAAGTTGATCAGCACCTATAGAAAACAAAAGTCTGAAATTGTTGCCTCCACATACAACACCACAAAAGGTGTTCCCGCGCTTTTCAATGCATCCATGTTCCCGAAGTTAATAACGCTGGGCGATGAACAAGGAGCGCGGAAAATTATAGAAAAGCATATCGGTACTATTTCGCTGGTTCCGTTTGAAAAGGGTGAGATTGATATTGATACACCCGAAGATCTTGAGAAGTTAGGCTAGACACTTTATCATCAAAGAAAAAACTTGCCACTTAACTCTGCAATCGCTCAAAAGATTTATTAATCCCTTTTAACCTTATACCTTTGTTGTGCAATGAGGGGTATTCTTTTTCTGATTCTTTTCCTTTCTGCCAGATTAAGTCTGGCGGAATCATTTCTCGTATATGAGGAGAATGGTAAAATGGGGATTAAAAACGAGCAGGGAAAGGTAGTTGTTCCAGCTTCTTTCGAAGCCTTGGGTTGGTCGGACGGAAGTTTTTCCGTGATTAATGGCGTTACTGGCTATCGGGCGAATAACCAATGGGGTATTCTTAATCTCAAAAAAGAGTTTGTTACCAAAGCGGAGTATGAAACTCTTTTTCATACCTCGGGAGAATATTTTATTGTGAGCAAAAAAATAAATCCTACTCAAATAAAAATCGGATGTTTAAATATAAAAGGTGAAGTAAAAATTCCGTTTCAATATGATGGCATCAGCATTCACGGTTTACGCGCCATTGTTTTTAACCTTCACCTTGGGCATTATTCGTATGGGTTGATTGACCTACAAAACAATATTCTCGTTCCATTACAATACAATAAGATAATCGCACTTGGCACACTTCGTTTTGCTGCTGAGAATAAAGCTGGAAAATTTGCCTTGTTCAACGATGCCGGCAAACCCGTAACTGAATTTAAAATCGATAGCATCTCTGCTTACAAGTCGGGCTATGCCACGCTGTATCAAAATCTTGATCAGGGTTTACTTGACCAGGATGGCAAAATTGTGATTGAGTCTAAGTTTCAACAAATAAAAATTACTGATGCCGAAAAAGCCGCAGCACTTCCTCACCATGAGTGGTTTATTCTAAATGAAAAAAATGAAGTTCAACTTCGTGTTCAAGCCGATGAGTTATTACCTGTCTCCGAAGATGCAATCATATATGGCTACTCCAACAAATATGGATTGCTTGGGTCGAACATGAATATTATTTTACCTGCCCAGTACGATCAATTAAAGCCACTTCGAAATGGGCTTTTTATCGCCAAGAAAAAAGGAAAGTCGGGTGTTATCCATCCTGATAATTCTATCGGCATACCAATTATGTATGATTCTCTTTTTGTTGAAGGCAACTCTTTTCGGGTTTTCAACAAATCGAATGGCTGGATATTAGTCGACAATGAAAATAAGGTTAAAACACAAAAGCAATTTGATTGGATTGGTTCAAAACAAGCTGACCTTTATCCGGTAACCAATTTTGGATATTGGGGCGCTCTTAATAACTCGGGTACTGAAATAATCCATTGTGTTTTTGATTCTTTGATTCAGATTTCGGCTAATCAACTGGTCGTTAAATTCAAGAACCAATACGGAATCATTTCCAACAAAGAAGAGTGGTTGGTTTCTCCACAGAATTTTCCGTTGAGCTTGGTAAATGATTCGTGTTACCTGCAAGTGCAGCCACAAAATATATTCCTCACAAAGTTTTCGGGTGAAGTAATCTATTTCACAGACAATCGGGTAGAATTCTTGAGTTCATTTTGGAAAGAATATTTACCAGATGGAACAATTAAGCTGGTAGATTATCACGGCCGCCTGATTAAACGAATTGATCCGCCAGTTTTAGATAAGTTGGAAGAAGTGTATGCAGAATATGAAGGCATGCGGGGCATAAAACGCGACAACAAGTATGGGTTTGTAGATGCCCGTAACCGCCTTCGTATTGCGAATCGCTATGATGGTATTGGTGATTTCCACGAAGGATTGGCTGCGATAAAACTGCTTGGCAAATGGGGCTTTCTTAATCAACAAGATCAAATTGTTATCAATCCACAATTTGAATCGGTAGAGTCTTTTAGCAATGGGTTATGTATTGTTCGTAGAAATAAGAAAGCTGGAGTGATTCAAAAATCTGGTAAGTATATTTTGAATGCTCAGTATGACTCAATTAAAAGTCAAGTCAATAAAAAACTAAAATTATATAATGCCAATCTGATTGGATTAGCTGATGAGTATGGAAACATTCTTATTGAGCCGCGCTTTGATTTTCTTCAAGATCTTGAGAACGGATATTTGATTGTTGGTCGTGATAAAAAATACGGAGTAATTTCAATGCACGGGCTTAGTGCCATTCCTCTTATTTATGATACTCTTACTTATGATGTAAGCCGCAATCAATACCTTGCTCTTAAAAAAGCGGAGTGGAAGGATTTTAATCTCGATAAGTAAATAAAAAAAGACTGACCAAAATCTGAGTCAGCCTCTTCAAAATAAATACTTATGAATTAGTCCTTGGGGTTTGCTCCCGACTTCTCAGATCCGGAAACGGATTGTCTCATATCCGTATCAGCCTGAATATTTTGCATTTTGTAGTAATCCATCACACCTAAATTCCCCTTCACAAATGCTTCGGCAATTGCTTTAGGAATTTCAGCTTCGGCCTGAATTACATTTGCACGAGCTTCCTGTGCCTTGGCAATCATTTCTTGCTCAAGGGCAACGGCCATTGCTCTACGCTCTTCAGCACGAGCTTCAGCAACTTTTAAGTCGGCTGAAGCCTGATCTATTTGAAGTTTTGCACCAATGTTTGCACCCACATCCACATCGGCAATATCAATGGATAGAATTTCAAAAGCCGTTCCGGCATCTAAGCCGCGTGATAATACTAGTTTAGAAATTTTATCAGGGTTTGCTAACACTTCTTTATGTGATTTTGCTGAACCAATGGAAGTAACAATACCTTCACCCACACGAGCCAGAATCGTGTCTTCACCAGCACCACCGACTAATTGAGCAATGCTTGCCCGCACTGTAACGCGCGCAATGGCAATCAACTGAATACCATCCACGGCTACTGCTGCCACTTTAGGCGTAGTGATTACTTTCGGGTTTACAGAAATCTGTACTGCTTCAAATACATCGCGACCAGCAAGGTTGATTGCTGTTGCCTGCTTAAAAGTTAAACTGATATTTGCCTTTTCGGCAGAGATCAACGCACGGATTACATTCGGTACATCGCCACCTGCCAGGTAGTGAGTTTCAAGTTCGTTAGTTGTAATATGCAACCCTGCCTTGTTAGCCGTAATCAATGAGTTAACAATAATTCCCGGTGGTACTTTCCTCATTCGCATCCCAATTAATGAACCAATTGTGACATTGACTGCTGAAAACTTTGCCGTGATCCAAAGACCAACTGGGACAAAATACATGAACATGAAAAAAATGATGATGATGAAAAAAATGCCGAAGATTAGTATTAAGCCATCCATAGTTTTTAATTTATAGGTTCTACAATTATTTGGTTCATTATTATTTTAATTACACGCACTTTACTTCCACTATCAAGGTATTTGCCAAGAGTTTTTACTTCAAACATTTTATCCCCCAGTGTTGCTTTTCCTATAGGTCGTAATGCCGAAACAGTAAGCCCCTCAGTACCTAAAGTTAGGGAGTCAAGTTCGCCTTCATTGAATTTACTTTCAATGGTGGATTTTAGAGAAAACTTATCCCAGGTACTTGATTTTAACGAGTAATAAAAAAATAATCCCGAAACGGCAGCAGAAATACCCACTGTTATCCAACCTATTTCACTGCCGAAGTATTGAAAACTGAAAACAATCCCAACAATCAGAAAAAGGAATCCAAAAACTCCAACAATTGTAGTTCCGGGCACAAAAATAACTTCTACTATGATCAGAATAAGACCAAACAAGATCAATGAAATTACAGTTACCCACTCGATCACAAAAAGGAATTTTTAAGATTTCAGAACTCCAAAAGTAAGCAATTTTGAAGTTGGATTTTTAACATGTTGAATATTAATAAGCTCTAGCAAATAATACCCGCTTTGTTGATGGCTTTCCGGAATAAATACAAAGTCCTGGCTCTTCCTTAGCATTCAACGGAATGCACCGGATAGTTGCTTTTGTTTCGTCTTTAATAGCAGCTTCTGTTTCGGCCGTGCCATCCCAATGTGCCAGCACAAATCCGCCTTTTCCGTCCAATAAACTTTTAAATTCTTCGTATGAATCTACCGCGGTCATCATACTCTCGCGGAACTTTAATGCCTTTTGATGAATGTTCTCTTGAATATTATCCAACAATGCCGGAATAGCAGCCGCAACCGTATTTAATGACATTAATTGTTTCTCCTTTGTATCTCTACGAGCAACTTCTACTGTTCCATTTTCCAAATCGCGTGGGCCAATAGCAATGCGAACTGGCACCCCTTTCAATTCATATTCAGCAAACTTAAAACCAGGCTTGTGCGTATCGCGATTATCAAACTTTACAGTATAGCCGTGCTTGCGCAGAGTTGTAGCAATTCGTTCAGCATGTTCTGAAATATTTGCCAATTCAGTTTCTGTTTTAAAAATTGGAACAATAACAACATGGATTGGAGCCAGCTTTGGTGGTAATACCAAACCATCATCATCCGAATGTGCCATAATAAGCGCCCCAATTAAACGAGTGCTCACGCCCCATGAGGTACCCCATACTTTTTCCAGCTTACCTTCTTTATTGGTGAATTGTACATCAAATGCATTGGCAAAATTCTGACCCAAAAAATGCGAAGTACCAGCCTGCAACGCCTTTCCATCTTGCATCATGGCTTCAATGCAATACGTATCAACCGCGCCAGGGAAGCGTTCACCTTCAGACTTTATTCCTTTGATAACTGGCATTGCCATAAAGGTTTCAGCAAACTCAGCGTATACGCCCAACATTTGCTCCGTTTCCCTAATTGCTTCTTGTTTTGTTGCATGAGCCGTATGGCCTTCCTGCCAAAGAAATTCTGCCGTGCGCAAAAACAAGCGTGTGCGCATTTCCCAACGCACAACATTAGCCCACTGATTAATCAACAAAGGAAGATCCCGGTAAGACTGAATCCATCTTTTATAAGTACTCCAGATTATAGCCTCGCTGGTTGGGCGCACCACTAATTCTTCCTCCAACTTAGCGGCCGGGTCCACCATCAATTTTCCTTTCCTATCTGGATCATTTTTTAAACGATAGTGTGTAACAATAGCACACTCTTTAGCGAAGCCTTCTGCATTTTTCTCTTCTGCCTCAAACATACTCTTAGGCACAAAAAGCGGGAAATAGGCATTCACATGACCCGTGTCTTTAAACATTTTATCTAATACCTGCTGCATTTTCTCCCAAATGCTATATCCATAGGGCTTTATAACCATGCACCCACGAACATCTGAATTCTCTGCCAAATCGGCTTTTTTTACAATATCCAGATACCATTGTGAGTAATCTTCTGCGCGGCTAGTAATATCCTTTCCCATTAGAATTCAGTCGTATTTTTTTCGTAAGTTTGATTAATTAGGCAAATATAGAGCACGAATGCGAGCCTAAGTTCTATTCCAACTATATTTTGAAATGGAAATTGGCATAACTACCAGAAGTAAAAAGCTGGGTTTAGCACCTTTTTAGAGTTAAACTTGTTACATGATTGTACCCAAATGGGGTAAAGTTGCGTTAGATTGATTGAAGAACTTAAATATAAAATGTTATGAAATTCAGATTCACACTTTTAAGCATGGCAGTAATGACAGCATTTGCTGCAACTGCGCAAAATGTTGAACAAGATGACATGTATTTCAGATCGAAAGATCGTGCCGTGTTAGCCGCGTCAAAGCCGTTGACGATGAATTATGCATCAAGGGCTTCCGAAGTAAACTCTCCTATCAATCCTACTGATAGTTATTCAGCAAGAAATGTAAATCCAGAATATTTGTCGCAGGCGAAGGTAAATCCTTCGTCAACAAATCAAACTCAGGCGTCAACCTATTTTGTTCCTAACTATACTCCAACTGCTGTTAATCAAAATATTCACAACAATGGTGGCTTCTCTAATTTTAATAATGGTTTTAATAATGGTTTTAATAATGGTTTTAATGGTGGTTTTAATAATGGCCGGTTTTTCCCTTCGTATGGAATGAATCCTATGATGGGAATGGGCATGGGCATGCGCGGAATGGGTAGTCCTTTTTACAATAACTTCAATTCAGGTATGGGCTTTTATGATCCTTTTGATCCTTTTGGTTATAATTCTTTTGGGTTTAATAACAGATTCAACAATAACTTTGGCGGCTTTGGATTTGGTTCAGGCTTGTCAATGGGGATGGGTTTTGGTTTTGGCGGTTTTAACAACGGCTTCTGGGGCAGTCCATTTTGTAACAATTTTGGGTATAACTCATGGCAGGGTGGTGGCTTTGGTTTCAATCCTTACTTTGGATCCAATGTTGTGATCATAAATAATGGTGATTCAAACAGCCGAGTAGTTTATGGCAAGCGTTCCTCACGGAGCAACGATGTGAATAACACAGGCACCACGAGTAACCGATCAGCAGGCTATGTTAATTCTAATTCACAAGGAGCAGGCAATCGTAGTTCTGCCAACGGTCGTGTAGCAACTAACGGAACGGATAGCAATGCGGGTTCTTATTATCAAAGAGGCTGGAGAACGAATCCAGAAACAAATACCCGGTCGTCTTGGAATAACTCAACCAACAATACAAACACGCTTAACAATAACAATAATAGCCGCAACTCAAATTCCAACTTCTTCAATAATTCCAATAACTCAAGAAGTTCGTCTGGCTGGTCGGGTGGAAATAGCAACGTAGGCAGCGGTGGTAGCAGAAGCGGTGGTGCATCAAGTGGCGGTGGATCGTCATCTGGTGGCTCGAGCCGCGGCAGGAATTAAGTG